>NZ_PQHY01000059.1:0-45533 GCF_003385175.1 Amycolatopsis ruanii | reverse complement strand
GCCAGTTGGGCTACGGGGGCGGGCGCGTAAAGTCTGGCTGCGCCGCCCCCGTAGCCCAACTGGCAGAGGCAACGGATTCAAAACCCGTCCAGTGTGAGTTCGAATCTCACCGGGGGCACTCGCGGGATGCACACTGGCCCTGACCTGGGTTGCTCGACGGGCAGTTGCCTCGACGAGGATCCTGCCGTCCTGCCCACCGCGCGGGAACGACACTTCTCACGCAAGGGGCGGAAGCCAGTCCCAGGCTCCTTCCGATTCTCGGAGTTGCCGGAAGATCTCCGCAAAACCCGCTTCAATCGACGCCGAGTCCGTCCGGACGAACCTTCCGTCTCCCAGCGCCGGGCCGGAAGCCAACACCATCCAGGGTCTTCCGCCGTCCGCCAGCCTCTCGTGATCCAGTTTGAGCAGAACCGTCAAGCCCCGTCGGCCGAGCTCCTTCATGACGGGTTCGATCTCCATTCGGCACTCCATCCTCCCCACGCCGCGGGCATGGGCCCCTTCGGATCCCCCGAGAACCGGCGTTTCCGGTCCGGCTCACCTCGTTACGACGCGCGCGCGAAGGCCTCGTCGGCCGCGTCGGCGAACTCGGCCATCGACGTGAACTCGAGGTCGTAGCTCCACTCCTCGCGGGGCTCGGGGGTCGCGCCCCAGCCGGGCCGGTCGTGCCGGCGGTTGATCCACACCGACGGCAGACCCTCGCGCCTGGCCGGCACGTGGTCGTGGAACAGGCTCTGCGCCACGTGCAGCAGGCGGTCGCGCTGCACACCGAGCCGGGGCAGGGTGGCGTCCAGCGCCCGGAAGTGGTTCGGCGCGGGCTTGTACGCGCCGACGTCCTCGGCGGTGATCACGGCCGCGAAGTCACCGCGCAGGTGCCGGTTGCTGCCGGCGAAGCCGTCGCGGTGCACGTTGGACAGGATGATCAGCCGGTAGTGCCGGGCCAGCCGGGCCAGCGCGCCGGCGGAGTCGGGGAAGGCCGGCCAGTCCGGCACCGAGTCGCCCAGCCGCCGCGCCCACTCGTCGCTCACCGGCCGCCCGAGCCGGTCCCCGGTCCGGCGGAACGCGGTGGCGAGGACCAACGGGTAGCGCGCGGCCGGGGTTTCCCGCTCCACCGCGGCCTCGTTGTCGGCGTAGGCGAGCAGCAGTTCCTCGTCGGTCAGGCCGAGTCCCTGTTCCCGGGCCCAGGGCGCCAGGACCGCGGCGATTCCGGTCTCCCAGTCGATGAGGGTGCCGTAGCAGTCGAAGCTGAGGGCCTCGTACGCGGTCAGGTCCAGGCCGGTCATGGTGCGGCTCCTTCGTGATACGGAGGGACGACGCCGAAGTCCAGCTTGGCCAAGTCCGGGCCGCAGCGCAGCCCGGCGGGCGGAGGGTTCACCGGCTCGGCTCGCTCCGAAACAACTACGACACGTTGAGCTGAAGCGTGCCCCACCCTGGTGGGTAGCCTGTTCACGGACCGGGCGGCGTCCTGTTCTTCACGCATCACGACGTCAGCGAGCCGACGGTCGAGTTGGAGGTTTGGGACGGAGAACCGGTCCGCGGCCCTGATTCCGCATGGCGAAACGAAGGACGCCGAGACCAGCGTGCAACGGTGGCTCGTCCCGATTTGGTGAGATGCACCCGGCCCGCGCGACCAGATCGCGGCGCCGGAACGAGCGGAGGGGTCGGGCGTGAAGGCCCCTTGGCTCGAGTCTCCATCCGCAACCGGAGCACGGGCCGCCGCTCGTGGTGGTCCACCAGCCAAGGCGACCGTCGCCGGCGGCCGGGTGGCGCCGGTCAGGGCCGGCGCGTGATCAGCCCCTGGGCCAGATCCGACTCGACCGCCGCCGGGTCGCGATCGGCCGCCTCACCGTAGCCTCCGCCTCCCCCGGACTCGCACCGCAGCACGTCGCCCTTGTGGACGCGCAGGCTGTTCACCTTGAGCATCTCCCGCTCGCCGGGGGTGCCCGGGTTGAGCACGACCCGGGGCGGCGCACCGGCCTCACCGCCGAACACGCCCCACGCCGGGGTCACCGACCGCTCCCACCACAGCGACAGGTCCTGATCGGCCTCCATCGTGTACTCGCGGATCACCCCGTTCCCACCGCGCCAGCGGCCGGCACCCCCGGAGTCGGGCCGGATGCGGTACTCGTCGACCCGCACCGGGTACAGCGTCTCGACCACCTCGATCGGCAGATCGCGCAACGACCCGTTCACGTTGTTGATCAGCGCGGTCTCACCGTCACCGCCGCGCCAGGCGCCCCATCCGCCGACCGTCGCCTCCAGCGTCACGAACGGCTCCCCGGTGCGCGGGTTGTCGCCGGCGAACTGGACGATCATCGAATCGCCGTAGCTGGCCGCCGCGACCTGCTCCGGCATCGCCGGCGCGAGCGCCCGCACCACCAGGTCGATCAGCATGCCGAGGCTGGAGTAGTAGTACTGGCAGGCCGCCGGCTCGCGGGCGCCCAGCATCGACCCGTCGCGGACCTTCACCTCCAGCGGCGCGAACGACCCGCCGTTGAGGCTGATCGACGGGGAGATCAGCAGCTTGTACCCGACGCGGGCGGCCGAGACGGCCTGGGACCGCCCGCAGTTGACCGGCCCGGTCGTCTGGTCGGCGCAGTCGGTGAGATCGATGGTCATCCGCTCGCCGTCGACGGTGACCCGGACGGTGACCTCCAGCGGCGTCCCCAGGTCGATCGCGTCGTTGTCCAGGTACCCGGTCGCCTCGTAGGTGCCGTCCGGGATCGCCGCGACCCGCTCGCGTTCCAGCCGCTCGGTCTGGGCGAAGATCTCCGCACGGGCGGCCTCGATGGTCTCCGCCCCGAACCGCTCGAACAGCTCCCCCAGCCGGCGCACGCCCATCCGCGCGCACGCCACCTGCGCCCGCATGTCCCCCAGCGTGACGTACGGGAAGCGCACGTTGGAGGCGATCAGGCGCAGCACGTCCGGGTTCTCCTCGCCGCCGACCACGATCCGGGTCGGCCCCATGCGCAGGCCCTCCTGGTAGATCGTGGTCGAGTCCATCGACCCGCCGGGGTCCTTGGACCCCATGTCGATCCAGTGCGCGCGGGACGCGGCGAACCCGGCCAGCTCACCGCCGACGAAGATCGGCGCGTACACGGTGCAGTCGTTGAGGTGGGTGCCGCCGATGTAGGAGTCGTTGAGCACCCACACGTCGCCGGGCTGCCACACCCGCGCGCCGAACTCGGCCTCGGTGTAGCGGGTGCACTCCTCCAGGTTGCCGAGGAAGATCGGCAGGCCGGAGGACTGGCCGAGCACCCGGTGCTCGCGGTCCAGCAGGGCGACCGCGCAGTCCTTGCCCTCGTAGATGGTCGGCGTGTACGAGGACCGGATCAGGGTCATGTTCATGTCCTCGGCGGCCTGGATCAGCGCCGAGCGGATGATTTCCGTGGTGACCGGGCTCGGCGTCATGCCAGCTCCTCCGCGTCCAGGGTGATGATCAGGAATCCGTGGTCGTCGACCCGCAGCAGGGCGCCCGGGGGCACGACGGTGGTCGAGGTTTCCTCGTGCACGATCGCCGGGCCCGCCAGCGTGGCCCCGAGGGGCAGCGTGGACCGCGCGACGATCGAGGTCGGCACCGCGGTGCCGTCGAAGACGACGGCGCGCACCACCTCCTCGCCCGGGTCCGCGACGGCGGGCGGCTCGCCCGGTGTCCGGTCCACCAGCCCGCGGGCGGTGGTGCGGATGGTGACGAACTGGACCGGGGCGCCGGGGGTGGCGTGCCCGTAGCGCTGGTGGTGCGCCTGGGCGAAGCGGTCCTCGATGGCGGCGGGGAACTCCGGCGCGGTCACGTCCTCGCCGGGCAGGATCGGCACGGTGAGGGTGTAGTCCTGGCTCTCGTACCGCATGTCCAGACCGTGGGTGACCTCGCGGCGCTCCGGGGCGATGCCCTGCTCCCCCAGCGCGGCCCGCGCCTGGCTGTCCAAGGTGGACAGTGCGGCCGCGAGCGCGGCGGTGTCGAGGCTCTGGCTCGTGGCGAAGAACTGCTGCGTGAAGTCGCGGCGCACGTCGGCTTCGAGCATGCCCCACGCCGAGAACGCGCCGGGGAACCGCGGCACGACCACCTCGCGGACGCCGATCTCGCGGGCGATGAACGCCGCGTGCATCGGCCCGGCACCCCCGAAGGCGAGCAACGCGAACTGGGCCGGTTCGCGGCCGTGCTCGACGGTCAGGGTGCGGATCGCCTGCGCCATCTTGGCGTTGGACACGTCGCAGATGCCCGAGGCGAGCTCCACCGGGTCCATCCCGAACTCGGCGGCGAGCGCGGCCACCGCCGGGTGCGCCGCGGCGGTGTCCAGCCGCATGCCACCGCCGGCGAAGGACTCCGGATCCACGCGGCCCAGCACGCAGTTCGCGTCGGTCACGGTCGCCTGGGTGCCCCCGCGGCCGTAGCAGGCCGGACCGGGCACGGCGCCCGCCGACTCGGGACCGACGCGCAGCCCGTCGCCCTCGGCGTAGGCGAGCGAACCGCCGCCCGCGCCCACGGTGTGCAGGTTCACCAGCGGCATGAGCAGCGGGAAGCCCTCGCACTCGCCGTCCGGGGACACGTCGGGCCGGTGGTCCATGACCAGCGAGACGTCGAACGACGTACCGCCCATGTCGATGCAGATGACATCGGGCCTGCCGAGCAGCCTGCTCGCCGCGACACCGCCCATCGTGCCGCCGACCGGGCCGGACAGCAGCGTCTGCAACGGGTGCTCGCGGGCGAAGCCGGCGTTGACCAGCCCACCGGAGGACTGCATGACGTGCACCGGCACCGCCAGGCCCTTGTCCGCGAAGCGGGTCTCGATCTTGTCCAGGTAGCGGTGCACGGACGGGCCGGTGTAGGCCTCCATCACGGTGGTGGAGGTCCGCTCGTACTCGCGCCATTCCGGGGCGACCTCGTGGGACAGCACCACCAGCGCGTCCTCGCCCAGTTCCTCGCGCAGGATCCGGCCGGCGCGGCGCTCGTGCCCGGAGTTCAGGTAGGCGAACAGGAAGCACACCGCGACCGCGTCGAACCCTTCCGCGCGCACGCGTTTGGCGACCAGCCGCACCGCGTCCTCGTCCAGCGGCTCCAGCTCCTCGCCCGCGGCGGAGAACCGGCCCGCGACTTCGGCGACGGCGTTGCGCGGGACCAGCGGCTCGGGTTTGCGGTAGTGCAGGTCGAACAACCGGTTCCGGTTGCCCCGGGCGATCTGGTAGACGTCCCCGATCCCCTGCGTCGTCAGGATCAGCACTCGCGCGCCGCGCCGTTCCAGCAGCGCGTTGAGGCCCTGCGTCGTGCCGTGCACGAAGAACCCGATGTCTTCGAAGGGCAGCCCGAATCCCTCCAGCGCGTCGAACACGCCCCGGGCCAGGTCGTCCGGGGTGGTGAGGACCTTGCCCGCACGCAGCTCCCGCGTCGTCTCGTCGTAGGTGACGACGTCGGTGAACGTGCCCCCGATGTCCATGGCGACCCGGTAGGTCATGTGGAAACTCCTTGTCGTTGCGGCGGAAACGGCGTCAGTCGAGGGCCCGGCCCTCGGTCTCCGGGAGCGGGAGCACGGCCAGCAGCGCGACGACGAGGAACGCCACGATCGAGCCGATGACGGCGACGGACGGGACGCCGTGGTCCATCATCGCGCCGATGACGGGCACCGAGACCGTGTTGGCCAGCAGGATCGCCGAGGTGATCCACGCGTAGCCGAGACCGCGCAGGCTGGTCGGCAGGGCTTCGCCGGCCCAGGTGTTCCAGATGCCCCACGCGCCGAGCGAGAAGAACGCCAGCACCAGGTTGCCCGCGTACATCTGGCCGGCGTTCGCCGCGATCCCGAACAGCACCCCGCCGGCGGCGGAGGCGAGCACGAACCAGAGGAACACGCGTTTGCGGCCCTGCCGCCGGGTCAGCCACGCGGCCAGCAGGTACCCGGGCACGGACACCAGCTGGGTGACGGCGACGAACCACAGCGCGCCGGACACGCTCATGCCGCGGCCCTGCAACAGCACCGGCAGCCACGTCTGCAGCCCCCAGTAGCCCCAGCTGAAGGTGAACGAGACGACGAGCAGCAGGAGGAACCGCGTCCGCACGCGGCCGCGGAAGAGCCCGCGCAGGTCCCCGCCCCGGCCCTCGTGGTCGACCCGGAACCGGGTGTCCTCGCCGATTCCGGCGCCGAGGCGGCGCAACACGCGAGCGGCGTCGGCGTGGCGGCCCTGCTTGGCCAGCCAGTACGGGGATTCCGGCACCCAGCGCAGCACCGCCAGCGCCCACAGCCCGGCCAGCGCGGCCACGATCGCCACGGCCCGCCAGCTGACCGCGCCCAGGGTCTGGCTGACCAGGATGCACAGCAACGTGCCGACCGGGAACCCGATCGACAGCGCGACCGCGCCCTGACCACGCCACCGGGTGGGCAGCAGCTCCAGGAAGTACGGGAACGTCACCGAGTACACGCCGCCGAAGGCGATGCCGGAGGCGAACCGCAGCACCAGGAACATCCAGAACTCCGGCGCCACCCCGGCCAGCAGGGCCAGCGCCGCGTAGATCATGAGGCTCAGCACGGTGACGCGGCGGCGGCCCAGCCGGTCGATGATCACGCCCCACAGCAGCGCGCCCGGCACCATGCCGAACGCGACGGCCGACAGCGCCCAGCCCAGCCGCGTGTTGTCGACGCCGAAGTCGTCGCCGATGCCGGTCGAGACGTACACGAGCCCGACCTGCTCCCACGCCTCGATGACGAAGGTGAAGAACAGGACCGCGCCCGCGACGAGGTGGGCGCGGCTGAGGGTCATCCGGTCGCACACGTCGCCGACGGACACCGGCGCGGCGCGGTCGCTGTCCGGGATGGCTGCTCCGCCCTCGGAGGTCATCGCCCACCACCTTCGTCAAAACGATTTGATGATTCGGGCCATGAAACGCGCCCGCGGCCGGGACTGTCAAGAGCCGGACGGGTCGTGGGCGATACTGGGTGCCGGGTCCAGGGTGTCCGGACAGGAGGGTGGGCGGGGTGAGCAGACCGGCCGCGAAGGTCACGATCCGGGAGGTGGCCGAACGCGCCCAGGTCGCGATCAGCACCGTGTCGCACGCGTTCTCCGGCAGCAGGCCGATTTCGCAGGCCACCCGGGAACGCGTCCTGCGCGCCGCCGCCGAGCTGGGCTACGACCCGAACCCGAGCGCGCGCTCGCTGCGCACCGGGCGGTCCGGCATCGTCGGGCTGGTGCTGCGGCCGCGCTACGCGGTCACCGGCACCCCGGACCGGGCCGAAACGTTCAACCGCCTGGTGGGCTCGATCGCCACCGAGATGCTGCGGCGCAAGACCGGGCTGATCCACGTGCCCGACATCGACGACCCGTCGGTCGCGCGGGTGCCCATGGACGGCTGCATCGTGGCCCACCCGTACGGCGACGACTCGGTGCTCACGGAACTGACGCGCCGCGGGATCCCGGTGGTCACCGTCGAGGAGGACCCGGAGCGGCCCGGCTTCCCGTGGGCCGTCCGCCTCGACTACCCGGCGGTCGTCACCGCGCTGCTGGACCACCTGCGCGAGCAGGGCGCCCGCCGGATCACGCTGTTCACCGGCACCGAGGACAACGCGTGGAACCGGCGCACGAGGGAGACCTACCTCGCGTGGTCGGCCCGGCGCCGCCGCACACCGCGGGTCGAGGTGCTCAGCGAGGGCCTGACCCCGGACGACGCGGCGGCGGCGGTGCGTCCGCTGCTGACCGGCCGAAGCCGCCCGGACGCGGTCATCATCGCCACCAGTGACTTCGCGGCGCTGGTGACGCGCGTCGCGGCCGCCGAGGGGCTACGGGTTCCGGACGATCTGATGGTCGCCTCGCTCACCGACACCGAGCACTCCCGCACCGCGTCCCCGCCGATCACCGCGATGGACCTCAACCACGAGAAGCTCGCCGAGCACGCGGTCGAACTGATGCTCGCGCGGCTGTCCGGGGCGGGGGAACCCCGGGAACCACTGGTCATCGCCCCGGTGCTGCACCTGCGCGCGTCCACCCGGCGCGCGTGACCGTCCCGGTAGGACGGTCAGGCGCGCCGGGGCGGATCGTCACGCGCCGATCGTGGACGCGTCGATCACGAAGCGGTAGCGCACGTCGCTGTTGTCCACGCGCTCGTAGGCCTCGTTGACCTGATCGGCGGAGATCGTCTCGATCTCGGCGCCGATGCCGTGCTCGGCGCAGAAGTCGAGCATCTCCTGGGTCTCGGCGATCCCGCCGATCATCGAACCGGCCAGCACCCTGTTGCCGCCCAGCAGCGAGAACGCGTTGTAGGACAACGGTTCGCCGGGAGCACCGACGTTGACCATCGCGCCGCCGACGCGCAGCAGGCCCAGGTAGGCGTCGACCGGCAGCTTGGCCGACACGGTGTTGAGGATCAGGTCGAACCGGCCGCGCAGCGCCTCGAACGTGCCCTCGTCGCCGGTCGCGTAGTAGCCGGTGGCGCCCAGGCGCAGGCCGTCCTCCCGCTTCTTCAGGCTCTGGCTGAGCACGGTGACCTCGTCGCGCATCGCGGCCGCGAGCTTGACCGCCATGTGGCCGAGCCCGCCGAGCCCGACCACGGCGACCTTCTTGCCCGGGCCCGCGCCCCACTGCCGCAGCGGCGAGTAGGTGGTGATCCCGGCGCACAGCAGGGGTGCGGCGACGTCGAGGCCGATGCCCTCGGGGATCCGGCACACGAAGGCTTCCTTGACGACGATCTGCCTGCTGTAGCCGCCGTAGGTCTTCTCGCCGTCGAAGCCGACGCCGTTGTAGGTCTGGACGTTGCCCCGCACGCAGAACTGCTCGGTGCCGGCCCGGCAGTACTCGCACTCGCCGCACGAGTCGACCATGCAGCCGACGCCGACGCGGTCGCCGACCCGGTACTTCGTCACCTCGGGGCCGACGGCGGCGACGACACCGGCGATCTCGTGGCCGGGCACCATCGGGAAGATCGCCTCGCCCCAGTCCTCGCGGGCCTGGTGGATGTCGCTGTGGCAGATGCCGGCGAAGGCGATGTCGATCAGCACGTCGTCCGGTCGCAGGTCCCGCCGCTCGATGGTGGTGGGCGCCAGGGGCGCGCCCGGCGACGGGACAGCGATAGCGTGCGTGGTCGTGGTCATGAATCCTCCGGGAAACGCCGTTTCGGGGCATACTGTAAGAGCCCTCATACATCAACGACGTAAGAGGGCTCTTACATATTCCGGCCGGGGGATGTGATCCACGCCATGGGCGGCAAGTACCACCACGGCAACCTGCGTGACGAGCTCGTCCGGGTGTCCCTCGACCTGATCGCCGAGCGGGGCGTGGCCGGCTTCTCGGTGGCCGAGGTCGCGCGGCGCGCCAAGGTCAGCCCGGGCGCGCCCTACCGGCACTTCCCGGAGCGGGAGAGCCTGCTGGCCGCCGTCGCCGCCACCGTGGCCGGCCAGCTGGCCGGCGAGGTGCGGGCCGCGATCGAGCGGGAGGCCGGCCCGGCCGACGCGCTGGCCGCGGCGGCCGGCGCCTACACCGCCTACCTGATCCGGCGGCGCGCCGGCATGAACCTGATCTACGCCGAGGGCCTGCACGGCCCCGGGCACACCGAGCTGCACGAGAACACCCGCGTGCTGACCGACCAGTTCCTCATGCTGTGCCTGCGCCTGTGCGACGAGCCTACGGAGGCGCTCGAGCTGATGGAGCAGCTGTTCACCCAGGCGCACGGCTACGGCATGTTCTGGCTCGACGGGGTCTTCGTCAAACACGGCTACCCGCCGGAGCAGGTGGTCGCCAAGTCGATCGCGGCGGCCCGGGTGATGATCGAAGGCCACCGCGCCACCACGGGCCGGTAGCGGCCGGTCAGTCCGCGGGGCCCCGCAGGGTCAGCACGACCCGCAGCACGTGCTCGACGGCCGCGGCGAACATCGTGCCGCGCAGTTCCCGCCGCTCGGCCAGGTTGCGGGAGGCGAACTCCAGCACGGTGCCCGGGCCGGCCTTGCGCACCACCAGCTCGGCGATCTCCTCGAGGTCGAGGTCCGGGTGGTCCAGCCGCGTCAGGGCGACCTCCACCAGCAGTTCCTCGTCCGTCACGCCAACCCGCCGCACGCTTCGCACACTACTTGCGCACCGAGGTCGTGTCACTGGTCAGCGGCCGTCCGTCCGCGGCCACCGGGACCACCGGCGGCACGAGCGCGCCCTCCTCGTCGACCAGCACGGAATGCGTCTCCCCGGGCCCGTAGGCGTGCCGCTCACCCCATTGCCGGAGCGTGACGATCACCGGGAACAGGTCCTTGCCCGCCGCGGTGAGCGCGTACACCCGGCGCTTGCCCGACGACGCCTCGACCTGCGTGATCAGGCCGTGCGCGGCGAGCCTGCGGAGCCGGTCGGCGAGGATGTTGCGGGCGATGCCGGTGCGCTGCTGGAACTCGGTGAACGAGCGGGCGCCGTCCATCGCGTCCCGGATGATCAGCAGGCTCCACCGGTCCCCGACCACGTCCGCCGCCCGCGCGACCGGGCAGTCCGGATCCGTCCACACGTGACCCTCCCCTGAGTTGCATTGTGAAACCATTCTGCCCTACTCTCCAAAGAGTTGCAATTTGAAACCGAATGGAGGCGCGGGTGGGCAGGGGAACGAGGCTGCTGCTGGCGGTGGTGTGCGGGGTGGCGGTCGCCGGGGTCTACGCCGGGCAGCCGGTGCTCGGGCCGATGGGGCACGACCTCGGTGTCCCCCGCGATTCGGTCGGCTGGCTGGTGGCCGGCGGGCAGCTCGGCTACCTCGCCGGGCTGGTGCTGCTGGTGCCGCTGGGCGACCTGCTCGACCGCAGGCGCCTCATCGCCGCGCACCTCGGGCTGGTGGCGGCCGGGCTGGCGATCACCGCGGCCGCGCCGGTCGCGTGGATGGCGTTCGGCGGCCTCGCCCTGGCAGGCGCGTTCGCCGTGGTGGTGCAAACCGCCGTCGCCTACGCGGCCGCGATCTCCCCAGCCGGGGAGCGCGGGCGCACCCTCGGCGTCGTCACCTCCGGCGTGGTGGTCGGCATCCTCGGCGCCCGGGTGGTCACCGGAAGCGTGGCGGACGCCTGGGGCTGGCGCGGCAGCTACCTCGCCCTGGCGGTCCTCGCCACCGTCCTCGGCGTGCTCACCCTGGTCGCGCTGCCGCCGGACGTCCGCGCCGGCGGCGAACGGTACGGGCGGATCCTCCGGTCGCTGGCCGGGCTGTTCACCCGGCCGGTGTTCCTCGGCCGCGGGCTGATCGCGTTCTTCCTCTTCGCCTCCTTCGGCACGCTGTGGAGCGGTCTGGCGCTGCCCCTGGCCGGTGCGCCGTGGCACTTCAGCGAGGCGCAGATCGGGCTGTTCGGGGTGGCCGGGCTCGCCGGCGCGCTGGGCGCCGCCCGGTCCGGGCGCTGGGCCGACGCCGGGCACGCGGGCCGGGTCGGCGGCGTCGCGCTGGTCCTGCTGATCGGCTCCTGGCTCGCGATCGGGCAGCTCGGCTGGTCGCTGCCGCTGCTGATCGCCGGGGTGATCGTGCTCGACTTCGCCGTGCAGGCGGTGCACGTCGGCAACCAGCACGTCCTCACGAGCGCCTTCCCCAGCCGCACCAGCAGCACGATCGGCGGCTACATGGTCTTCTACTCGCTCGGCTCGGCGCTCGGCGCCGCCGCGACGACCGCGCTGTTCGACGCCGCGGGCTGGAGCGGCCCCACGCTGCTCGGCGCGGCGTTCGCGCTGTGCGCCCTGGTCACGTGGGCACTCGCCGAACGGCGGGCTGGGCGATCGCGACCCGGCGAGCAGCCACCTGAGCACGTCTCCGGAGCCGAAGGTCACGACTTGCGCGCGACCCCTTGACCCGGCGCACACCCGGGTGCTTACTGCCCGGAAAGTCCGTATCGGGCTCGGAGGTGGTCATGGTCGACGCATCCGGAAGGCCGGTTCCCCCGGCCGCGGTCGGTGAGTACCAGATCGGCGTCAGCAGGCCCCCGCTCGCGGTGGACGACCTGCCGGAGCCGGAGGAGGTGTTCCGGGTCCGCCGCCTCGGCGCGGTGCAGATCGTCCAGTTCGTGATCGGCCCGAGCCTCATCGCGCTGGGCATCTCCATCGGCAGCGGCGAGTGGCTGCTGGGGCCGCAGGCGGTGGGCACGTTCGGGTTCGTCGGGGTCGGCTGGGTCATCACGGTGTCGGCGCTGCTGCAGACCTTCTACAACGTCGAGGTCTCCCGCTACGTCGTCGCCACCGGAGAGGTGCCCATCGTCGGCTTCGGGCGGGTGCCGCCGGGCGCCAAGCTGTGGATCCCGTTCTCCCTGCTGGTGCTGTACTTCGCGTTCATCTTCGGCGGCTGGGCGGCCGGCGCGGGCCAGGGGCTGTTCGCGCTGATCGCCGGGCGGCCGCACCGGCCCGGCGAGCTGGAGTACGTCCGCCTGCTGGGCATCGGGCTGCTGCTGGTGGTCTTCCTGATCACGGTGCTGGCGCGCAAGATCTCCCGCACGCTGGAGCTGGCGAACTGGCTGATGGTCGGCACCCTGCTGCTGGTCCTGCTGGTCGTCACGATCACGGTCGTGCCCGGATCGGTGTGGTGGGACGGCGTGCGCGGCCTGGTGACGCCGGCCGCGCCCCCGGAGGGCATCACCGCGACCCAGCTCGGCGGGCTGGCCGGGTTCACCGCGCTGGCGTCCGGGCTGAACTGGTACGTGATGAACCACTACCGCGACAAGGGTTACGGCATGGGCTACCGCGTCGGGTTCATCTCCGGCCTGCGCGGCGGGCGGACCGAGCTGCGCCACTCCGGCGTGACGTTCCCGGACGACGCGGCGAACACCAGCCGGTGGAAGCGGTGGTACCGGCTGCTGCTGATCGACCTGTGGGGCGTGTTCTTCGTGGGCGCGATGGTCGGCATGCTGCTGCCGACCGTGCTGATGTCGCACATCGTGGCGACCAGCGGGCAACGGCCGACGTCGGCCAACGTCCCGACGTTCACCGCCACCCAGCTCGGCGCCCAGTACGGGTCGTGGATGTTCTACCTGATGCTGGTCGTCGGCGTGCTGGTGCTGTTCTCCACGCAGCTGGGCATCTTCGAGGCGCTGGTGCGCAACTTCACCGACGCCACGCACGCGAGCAGCCCGCGCATCCGCCGCCTCATCGAGGGCGACCCGCGGCGGTTCTACTTCCCGTTCATGCTGGTCGTGCTGGCGGTGATCGCCGGGGCGATGCACCTGGCCCTGCCCACGGACCTGGTCCAGACCTCGGCGAACATGTCGAACCTGGGCGCGCTGATCTTCCCGTTCGCGCTGATGTACCTGAACTCGCGGCTGCCGAAGGCGGCGCGGCCACGGCCGTGGCACTACGTGATCCTGCTGCTGAACTTCGCGTTCTTCGGGTTCTTCTTCATCAACTTCGTGTACGAGCTGTTCACCGGGAGCGCCCTGGTCAAGTTCTAGAGCGACGCCAGGCGGACCACCGTGATGTCGGGCGGGGCGCCGACCCGCACCGGTGGTCCCCACGCGCCCGCGCCGCGGGTGACGTAGAGCTGCGTGCCGCCGTGGCGGGTCAGGCCGGCCAGCGTGTGCTGGATGCCGTCCACCACCAGGTGTCCCGGCCAGAACTGCCCGCCGTGGGTGTGCCCGGACAGCTGGAGGTCGACGCCGTGCGCGACGGCCTGGTCGATGACGATCGGCTGGTGCGCGAGCAGCACCGCGGCCCGGGCGGGGTCGCGGCCGCCGAGCGCCTTGGCGAAGTCCGGGCCTTCCCCTTCGCCGGCGCGGACGTCGTTGACCCCGGCCAGGTCGAAGCCGGGCAGCTCGACGCGCTCGTTGGCGAGCAGCCGCATGCCCAGGGTCCGGACGTGGCCGACCCACTGCCCGGCGCCGGAGATGTACTCGTGGTTGCCGGTCACGAAGAAGGTGCCGTGCCGCGACCGCAGCCCGGCCAGCGGCGCCACCGCGGGCGCGAGGTCCTCGACGTCCCCGTCGACCAGGTCCCCCACCACCGCCACCAGGTCCGGCGACGTGGCGTTGATCGTGTCGACGACGTGCTGCGTGAACCCGCGGCCGAGGAGCGGGCCGACGTGGATGTCGCTGACCACCGCGATCCGGAACCCGTCCGCGCTGCGCGGCAGTTTCGCCAGCGGCACCGTCACGTCCAGCACCCGGGGACCGCTGAACAGGCTGTGCGCGCCGTAGCCGACGGTCCCCGCCACCGCGGCCACCGTTGCGCCGCCCACCACCCGCGACACGAACACCCGCCGCGTCACCGCCGTCTCCTCCGGCACCGGCCCGGCGTCGCGGCGGGCGAGCCACCGGCGCAGTAGCGGCCGCACCACCTCGCCGGCCAGCAGGGCCAGCAGCAGGTACACGCACACCGCCATCCAGACGAACCCCGGCCAGGACACGACCCGCACCAGCCAGTACGGCGCCTCGGCCCGCTCGCTCAGGGGCGCGGCCACCATCAGCACCGGCCCGGCCACGAGCACCCCGGTCGCCACCCGTCGCCACACCGAGCCGCGGGGCAGCGCGTCGCGGACCAGGCGGCGCCAGGCCCACCAGTGGAACGCGGCCACCGCCGCCAGCACGACGACGAACACCAGGGCGATGATCACGACCACGCGAAAGCATCCCAGATCGGTTACGGAGTGTGTTACGGATCACATTACCGCTACACTATCTGGCTACGCTTCCCGAGCCACCCCCACGGGGAGGAGTCGAGATGAACGACTTCCTCGGTTCACGGCACAGCAGGCGGGACGTGCTGCGCGCGGCGGCAGCCCTGACGCTGGGGTCGGCGGCGCTGGGCGCCTGCGCCTCGGAGGAGGATCCCGGCGGCACCGGCACCGCTCCCGGGCAGGCGCCGCAGGAGGTCTTCACCGAGCCCGCCACCAGGCTCTCCGGTGACCTGCGGATCCTGCTGTGGAGCCACTTCGTGCCCAGCCACGACGAGTGGTTCGACCGGTTCGCCCGCGACTGGGGCTCCCGCGTCGGCGTCAACGTCACCGTGGACCACATCGACCAGGCCCAGATCCCGACCCGCATCGCGGCCGAGATCCAGGCCCGGCAGGGACACGACCTGATCCAGTACATCGCGACGCTGTCCCAGTTCGAGCCGAGCGTGCTGGACATGAAGGACCTGGTGGCCGAGGCGAACCGGCGCTGGGGCCGGCAGCTGCCGCTGTGCGAGAAGTCCAGCCGCAACCCGGCCACCGGCAAGTTCTACGCCTACTCCCCCGGCTGGGTGCCCGACCCGGGCAACTACCGCCGCTCGCTGTGGGAACCGGTCGGCCTGCCGAACGGACCGTCCACCTGGGACGAGCTGCTCACCGGCGCCGCGGAGATCAAGCGGAGCAA
This sequence comes from Amycolatopsis ruanii, assembly GCF_003385175.1. NCBI lineage: Bacteria > Bacillati > Actinomycetota > Actinomycetes > Pseudonocardiales > Pseudonocardiaceae > Amycolatopsis > Amycolatopsis ruanii. The sequence goes on along the minus strand of NZ_PQHY01000059.1, from coordinate 30,288 downwards.
GGGCGTCCCGCTCGGCCTGGGCATGTCGCAGGAGATCGACTCGAACATGGTGCTGCGGGCACTGATGTGGTCCTACGGCGCGTCGGTGCAGGACGAGAACGAGCGCGTGGTGATCAACTCGCCGGAGACGATCGCGGCGATCGAGTACATGACGCGGCTCTACCAGCAGGCGATGACGCCGGAGGTGTTCTCCTGGAACGCGGCCAGCAACAACCAGGGCCTGGTCGCCGGGAAGCTGTCCTACATCGTCAACTCGATCTCCGCCTGGCGCACCGCGGCCACCTCCAACCCGGACGTCGCCGACGACACGTTCTTCGTCCCGGCGCTGCGCGGGCCGCGGGCCGCACTGGCCGCGCAGCACGTGCTCTACAACTGGATCGTCCCGCAGCACGCCACCGGCGCCGACGCGGCGAAGGAGTTCCTGCTGCACTACACCGCCAACTTCAAGGCGGCCACGTACGCCTCGAAGCTCTACGACTTCTGCGCGTGGTCGGGTCTGACGCCGGAGCTGCCGGGCTGGCTGGCCAGCGACCCGTTCGGCTCGAAGCCGCCGGACAAGCTGAAGCTGCTGGCCGACGCGGTCCCGTGGAGCGCCAACATCGGCCACCCCGGCCCGGCGAGCACCGCGATCGGCGAGGTGTTCAGCACGTTCGTGGTGCCCAACATGTTCGCCAGGGCGGCGCGCGGGGAGATGACGCCGCAGCAGTCGGTGGCCGAGGCCGAGAACCAGGTCAACGCCATCTTCGCGAAGTGGCGTGCGGCCGGGCTCGTCGGCGGTTGAGCCATGGCCGTCGTCGAGGTCCGGGAGCTGGTGAAGGAGTTCGACGGCGGGCGGGTGCACGCCATCGACGGCGTGAGCCTGGCCGCCGCGGCCGGCGAGTACCTGGTGCTGCTCGGCCCCTCCGGGTGCGGCAAGACGACGCTGCTGCGCACCATCGCCGGCCTGGAGCAGCCGACCAGCGGCGACGTCCTGATCGGCGGCCACGTGGTGACCGGGCTGCCGCCGCGGGCGCGGCAGATCGCGATGGTGTTCCAGAGCTACGCGCTCTACCCGCACAAGACGGTGCTGGCGAACATCGTCTTCCCGCTGCGCGCGGCCGGGATGGAGCGGGAGGAGCGGGAGCGCAAGGCGCGGTGGGCGGCCGGGCTGCTGGGCATCGAGCCGCTGCTGAACCGCAAGCCGCGGCAGCTCTCCGGCGGCGAGCGGCAGCGGGTGGCACTGGCCCGCGCGATGGTGCGCGATCCGCAGGTGTTCCTGCTCGACGAGCCGCTGTCCAATCTGGACGCCAAGCTGCGGGCCAGCGCCCGGGACGAGCTGAAGCGCTTCCAGGAGGACCTGGGCACCACCACGATCTACGTCACGCACGACCAGGCCGAGGCGATGGGCCTGGGCGACCGGATCGCGGTGCTCAACGCGGGCCGGGTGGTGCAGACCGGCCCGCCGGTGGAGGTCTACGACGACCCGGCCGACACGTTCGTCGCGACGTTCATCGGCTCCCCGCCGATGAACCTCATCCCGCACGACGGCAGGCTCGTCGGGTTCCGCCCGGAGCACCTGCTGCCGGCCGAGGTGGTGCCCGGCGAGCGGGTGACGGTGCCGCTGGAGGTGGACCGCATGGAGTACCTCTCCGGTGACCGGCACGTCTACGGCACGGTGTCGCGCATCGGCGAGCGCACCCGGGTGGTCGCCCGGCTGCCGGCCACTGTGGACACCCCGATCACCGCCGGGCGGACGCATTCCTTCGCCGTGCCCGCGCGGCGGCTGCGGTTCTTCGACTCCCGGACCGGGCAGCGGGCGGCCCCGGTCCGGCTGGACGGCTGACATGGCGACCACCGCGGACACCGCCACCCGGCCCGGGGTGACTCCGGCGCGGCGCCGGATGGCCGACCGGGACGGCGTGCTGGCGCGGGCGTTCCTGGTGCCGAGCATCCTCTACATCGTGGCGTTGATCGGCGTGCCGTTCGTGCTCGCCATCGCGTTCGCGTTCTCCGACGTGAGCGCGGGCGACCCGTCGTTCGACTGGGTGGGGTTGCGCAACTTCGAGGCCGTGCTGGACGACCCGGTGTTCTGGCGCAGCCTGCGCAACACGTTCCTGTTCACGGTCGTGTCGATGGTGCTGATCGTGCTGCTGGGCAAGGTGCTCGCCAACATCCTCGTCGCCGACTTCCGCGGCAAGTGGGTCGTGCGGTTCCTCGTCCTGCTGCCGTGGACGACGCCGGTGGCGCTGTCGTCGATCTCCTGGCTGTGGCTGCTGGACTCGATCTACTCGCCGATCGACTGGGTGCTGCGGCAGTTCGGCGCGCTCGGCCCGGTGCAGAACGTGTACTGGCTGGGCGAGCCGGACCTGGCGATGGGGTCGCTGATCGCGGTGCACGTGTGGCGGCTGACGCCGCTGGCCGCGGTGATCATGATGGCCGGGCTGATGTCCATCCCGAAGGACATCGACGAGGCGGCCCGCGTCGACGGGGCCGGGTACTGGCGCCGGATGTTCGAGATCACGATTCCGCTGGTGCTGCCGGTGGCCGCGATCGCCGCCCTGTTCGGCGCGATCTTCACGTTCACCGACATGGCCGTGGTCCGGGTGCTCACCCGCGGCGGGCCGAACGACGCCACCCAGGTGCTGGCGAGCTGGGCGTTCTACCGCGGCATCGACGGCGGCGACGTGGCCCAGGGCGCGGTCATCGCGTTGTTCCTGTTCCCGCTGCTGCTCGCCGCCGCGGTGCTCATCCTGCGCGCGGTGCGCCGGATCGAGGTGCGATGACGACCGCGGAGGAGGCCGGCCGGCAGCGGCGCCGCTACGCGCGGCGGCACGTCTCGGCGCGCATCGGGCTGTACCTCGCGGCGGTGCTGGCCGCCCTGGTCTGCGCGGCGCCGTTCCTGTGGAGCCTGATCACCGCCTTCAAGCAGAACCGGGACCTGTACAACCCGCTCAACAACCCGTTCCTGTTCAACCGGCCGCCGACGAGCGACCACGTCACCTACCTGTTCACCGACACCGCGTTCGGCACGTTCGTGCTCAACACCCTGCTGGTCGGGGTGCTGGTCGTGCTGATCACGCTCGCGTTCGGGCTGCCCGCGGCGTACGCGCTGGCGCGGCTGGACCGGCCGTGGTCCGGTCCCATGGCGATCGGGATCTTCCTCGTGTACCTGGTGCCGCCGAGCCTGCTGTTCCTGGCGTTGTCGCGGATGGTGGTGGCGGTCGGGCTGCAGGACTCGACGTGGTCGCTGGTGCTGGTCTACCCGACGATCACGATCCCGGTGTCGACGTGGCTGCTGATGGGGTTCCTCAAGACGATCCCGAAGGACATCGAGGAACAGGCGATGGTCGACGGGTACAGCCGGGTGGGCGCGTTCCTGCGGGCGGTGGTGCCGCTGGCGTTCCCCGGCATCGTCGCGGTGGTGGTGTTCGCGTTCACCCTGACCGCCAGCGAGTTCATCTACGCGCTGGCGTTCGTCGCGCCGACGGGCCAGATGCCGGTCAGCACGGGAGTCCCGACGCAACTCATCCGCGGCGACGTGTTCTTCTGGCAGTCACTCCAGGCCGCGACGGTGCTCGTGGCGGTGCCGATCGCGTTCGTGTTCAACTGGTTCCTGGACCGCTTCGTCGCGGGGTTCACGATGGGCGCGGTCAAGGAGTGATCGTCACGTCGCGGCGGGGCGGTGGCCCTAGCTGACCGGCGTCCGTTCCAGCTCCGTCTCCAGCTCCTCCGCCAGGACCTCCTCCCGCGGCTCGGCTCGCAGCTCCTTCCAGAAGGACACCGCGAGCAGCACCAGCAGCACCACGAACGGCGCGCTGGTGATGATCACCGTCGTCTGCAGGGCGTTCAGTCCGCCGGCCAGCAGGAGCACCACCGCGGTCACCCCGGTGAGCACGCCCCACACCACGAGCACCGCCCGCTTCGGCCGTTCCACCCCGTGCGAGGACAGCATCGCCAGCACGTAGGTGTTCGCGTCGGCGCCGGAGACGAAGAACAGCGCCACCAGCACGATCGCGACGAACGACGTCACCCCCGCCAGCGGGAACTGCCCCAGCGTCGCGAAGATCGCGTCCCCCGCCGACGATCCCGCGATGTCCGCGCCGTGGAAGTAGTCCCGCTCGATCGCCGATCCGCCGAACACCGCGAACCACGCGAAGAACACCGTGCTGGGCACCGCGAGCACCGCCACCACGAACTCGCGGATGGTGCGGCCGCGGGAGATCCGCGCCAGGAACACGCCGACGAAGGCGCCCCACGAGATCCACCACGCCATCATGAAGTAGGTCCAGCTCTGCATCCACGGCAGATCACCGAACGCGCTGGTCTTCAGGCTCATCCCGAAGAACCCGTCGGCGTAGGCGCCGACCGACTCCACGAACAGGTTCACCACGAACACGGTCGGCCCCACCGCGAGCAGGAACACGAACAGCAGCGCCGCCAGGCCCATCGTCGTCTCGGACAGGAACCGGATGCCCTTGTGCACGCCGGTCACCGCGGACAGCGTGAACAACCCGGTGACCGCCACGATGATCAGCACCTGCACCAGGGTGGTCGACGGCACGCCCCACAGCGTGGTGAGCCCGCTGTTCATCTGCACCGCGCCCAGGCCGAGCGAGGTCGTCGTGCCGAACATCGTCGAGAAGATCGCCAGGACGTCGATCGCCTTGCCCAGCCACCCGTCGACCCGGCGCCCGAGCACCGGCCGCAGCATCGGGCTCACCAGGCCGCGGCGGCCCTTGCGGTAGGTGGAGAACCCGATCGCCAGTCCGAACACCCCGAAGATCGCCCAGGCGTGCAGGCCCCAGTCGAAGTAGGAGTACTGCAGCGCCAGCAACGCCGGCTCCCGGCTGCCCGGCGCGGCCAGGTCGTGCGGGGGCGCGGCGAAGTGCGCGATCGGCTCGGCGACCCCGTAGGAGATCAGCCCGACGCCCATCACCGCCGCGAGGATCATCGCGTACCAGGACCAGCGGCTGAACTCCGGCCGGTCGCCGGGGCCGCCGAGCCGCCCGCGCCCGTGCCGGGAGCAGGCCAGGTACACCAGGAACAGCAGCATCGCCAGGCTCACCACCAGGTAGGCCCAGCCGAAACCGCCGGTCAGCCAGTCCAGCGCCATCGAGCTGACCGTCGTGAGGTTCTCGGTGAACACGCTCGCCCACACGACGAACAACGCGCAGATGCCGACCGAGACGTAGAACACCGATCCGAGTTTCCCGCTCGCGCGCGGGCCCGATCGCCGGAGAGCCATGGGTGCTCCTTGGGAGGGAGGAGGGGTCAGGCCGGGATCGGCACCAACCCGGAGGGGTCGAACAGCCGTCCCGCGCGGTAGACCAGCGCGGGGGCGTCGGTGGCCGCCGCCTCGACGACACGGCCGAAGAACACGGTGTGGCTGCCGGCGTCCCGGCGTTCGGTCACCTCGGCCTCGGCGGCCGCGGCGACGCCGTCGAGCAGCGGGCTGCCGTGCGGGCCGGGACGCCAGGACAGCGTGGCGAACTTGTCGGCGGCCTTGCTCGCGAACACCGCGACCACGTCCGCCTGGTCCGCGGCGAGGATGTTGACCGCGAAGTGCCCGGCGCGCAGCAGCGCGCCGTGGGTGGTGGAGCTCTTCTGCACGCACACCAGGACGGTCGGCGGGTCCAGCGAGACGCTGCAGAACGCGTTCACCGCGAGGCCGCGCGGCCGGCCGTCGTCGAGGGTGGTGACGACGGTGACTCCGGTGGTGAAGGTCCGGTGGAGTTGGCGTACCACGTCAGCTTGCATGCCAGAGGACGGTAAGCGGGGCCACACTGAGATGTCAACGATTCCGTGTGAAGTGGCTCGTGACCACGGGATTGCCTGCGATCACAAGCTGTTTGCGCCGCGATCGTTGACGAGCCCGCCCGGCGCGGGTTAGCGTCTCTGCCATGCAAGAAGTTCGTCGCGGGGCGCGGGCCCGCGTCCTCGACCAGTTGCGCGACGCGATCATCAAGGGCGAGTACCCGCCCGGCAGCGCGCTCTCCGAGGGCACGCTCGCCGAGACCTACGGCACCAGCCGGACCCCGATCCGGGAGGCCATCCAGCAGCTGCAGTCCGAGGGGCTGGTCGAGGTCGTCCCCCGGGTGGGCACGTTCGTGCGCGAGCCGTCCCGGCGCGAGCTGGGCGAGTTGTTCGAGCTGAAGTCGGTGCTGGAGGGCCTGGGCGCGAACCTGCTGGCCCGCCGCGGCCGCGTCGCCGAGACCGAGCTGCTCGAGGCCAACGTCGAGGAGTCCCGGCTGGCCGTGGCCCGGGGCGACGTGGAGCGGTACGCGAAGCTGGTGCACGACTTCCACGGCCTGCTCATCCAGGGCGCGGACAGCCGCAAGCTCGCCGACCACTACCAGATCCTGATGAACCAGCTGGCATACCACCGGATCGTCGTGTCCACGCTGCGGCACCCGGGCCGGCTCGGCGCCTCGCTCAACGAACACCACCTCGTCCTGGAACGAATCCTGGAAAAGGACGGCTTCGGCGCGGAAGCGGCGATGCGCGATCACGTGCGCTCGTCCCAGCGCGAAGCCATGACCGACTGACCCACCATCCACTTCGGAGGCACGCATGCGGTTTTCGATCTTCCACAACCTCGGCGCACCCGGCCGCCTCGACGACTACGCCCAGGTGATGAACGAGGCCCGCGAGTTCGCCCGGGCCGCCGACGAGGGCGGCTACTGGTCGATCTGGTACACCGAGCACCACTTCGGCCACGAAGGCTTCGAGATCACCGCCAACCCGGTGCTGATGGGCGCGGACATCGCCGCGCGCACCTCCCGCATCCGCATCGGGCAGGCCGCCAACATCGCGACGTTCTGGCACCCGCTGCGCCTGGCGGAGGACATCGCGTTCCTGGACCAGGCCTCCGGCGGCCGCGTCGAGGTCGGCCTGGGCCGCGGGCTCTACGGGCGGGAGGCGCTCAACCTCAACTCGCTGGCCGATCCGCGCGACCAGGAACAGAACCGCGCGCTGTACGAGGAGACCGTGGAGATCCTCAAGAAGGCGTGGAGCAACGAGTTCTTCGAGCACTCGGGGCAGTTCTACACGTTCCCGGAGCCGGGCGTGAAGTGGAACCACCCCATGTCGCCGGCCACGCCGGAGTACACCTCGGACGGTGTGATCACCAAGCTGGCGGTCACGCCGCGGCCGTTCCAGCGCCCGCACCCGCCGCTGTGGCAGGTCATCGACAGCCCGCGCTCGATCGTCAGCGCGGCCAAGCAGGGTGTCCAGGGCCTGTTCTGGATGCCGCCGGTGTCGGCGCTCAAGGACCGCTTCGCGCTCTACCGGGACACCGCGAGCGAGGCCAGCGGGCGCGAGTACGCGCTGGGCGAGGGCATCGGCCTGGTGCGCGACGTGTTCGTCGCCGACACCATGGAGCAGGCGCGAGCGCGGTTCGAAGAGGCCGTGATGACCTCGTACCAGTGGATCCTGCACTTCCGCGGCCTGGGCAACCTGATGGAAGCCGGCGAGGAGCTGACCCCGGACCACCGGCTGTCCTACGACTTCCTGGCCGACCGCAACCTGCTCGTCGGCACTCCCGACTACGTGGCCGAGAAGATCTCGGAGCTGCGCAGCGAGCTGAACCTGGAGCACCTGCTGCTGTGGACCACGCACCCGGGCCTGGAGCACCGCCACGCGATGCGCAGCCTGGAGCTGTTCACCGAGAAGGTCATGCCGCGGTTCACCGGGTCGGGTTCATGACCCTGCGCAAGCTGGTCACGGTCACCGAGGAGATCGTCACCGAGGCGGGCGCGCCGGCCACGTCACCCACCCGGCCCGCCGCCGCGGCGGCCGTGATCACCAACCCGTGGGCGGGCCGCGGGCTCGTCGGCGACCTGGGCCCGGAGGCCGCGCGCACCGCTCCCCTGCTCGCCCAGCGCCTCACCCGCGCGCTGGAGGCCGCGCTCGGCGGCCGGATCGCGGCGTTCGGCAAGGCGGCGATCGTCGGGCTGGACGGCGAGATCGAGCACGGCGCGGCCCTGATCCACACCCCCTACTTCGGCAACATCCTGCGGGAGCTCGTCGACGGAACGTCCATCGTGGTCTTCTCCGACGAGCGCGGCCCGGCCGGCACGGCGCTGACCGTGCCGGTGTGGCACAAGACCGCCGCGGCCACCCGGTCGCACTACCAGACCGTGCAGGTGCGGGTGCCGGACGCGCCGCGCGGCGACGAGATCGTCGTCATCGCGGCGGCCGCGAGCGGGCCGCGCCCGCACGCGCGCATCGGCGACCGCACCACCGATCCGGCCGTGAGCCTGGACATCCTCGAGGACCTGGAGAGCGTCTAAGTGAAACTGCGCAAGATCGTCACCCTGACCGAGGACCTGCACCGCGAGGGCGAGCGGCCGGTCGACCCCGTCGCCCGCACCGCGGTGGTGCTGGCCGTGATCGAGAACCCGTGGGCGGGCCGCGGTTACGTCGCCGACCTGCTGCCGGTCATCGACGAGGTGGCCCCCGTGCCCGCCGCGCTGCTCGCGCCGCGCGTGGCCGAGGCGCTCGGCGCGCCCATCGAGGCCTACGGCAAGGCCGCGATCGTGGGCCTGGACGGCGAGATCGAGCACGGCTCCGGCCTGATCCACACGCTCAAGTTCGGTGACCACTTCCGCAAGGTCGCCGAGGCGACCACCCTGCTGCCGGCGGTGGAGAAGCGCGCGCCCGCCGGGGTCGTGTTCGACATCCCGCTCAAGCACGTCACCGACGCGACGATCCGGTCGCACCACCAGACCGTCGAGGCCCGCGTGCCCGACGCGCCGCGCCCGGACGAGATCGTCGTCGGGCTCGCCGCCGCCGCGCAGGGCAGGCCGCTCGCGCGCCTGGCGCCGCTGTCCAGCGAGCAATGAGCCCGCTGCTCCTGCTGCACGGGGTCGGGCTCGACCACCGCATGTGGGACCGCTGCCTGCCCGCGCTGCGGCGGCGGCACCGGGTGAGCGCGCCCGACCTGCCCGGGCACGGCAGCGCCGCACCGGCCGGCGGCGGGATCACGGTGTCCGATCTCGCCGCGGCGGTACGGCCCGCCGAACCCGCGCACGTCGTGGGCTTCTCGCTCGGCGCGCTGGTGGCGCAGTGCCTCGCCGTCGAGGAGCCGGGGCTGGTGCGGTCGCTGACCCTGGTCAGCTCGGTGGCGCGCCGGACGCCGGAGCAGGCCGCCGCGGTGCGGGCCCGGCTGGCGGCGGCGCAACGATCACCGGCGGAGACCGCGGACGCCGCGATCGGCCGGTGGATGTCGCCGGAGTGGCGGGCGGCCGAGCCGGAGCTGGCCGGTGAGCTGCGCAGGACGTTGCTGGGCAACGACCACGCGTCGTACCTGGCCTGCTATCGCGTGTTCGCCACGGCTGACGAATGGCTGTGGCCGCGGATCGGCGGGATCACCGCGCCCACGCTCGCGGTCACCGGCGCGGCCGATCCGGGGTCCACCCCGGAGATGACGCGTCTGCTGGCGTCGCGGATCCCCGGCGCGCGGGCGGTGGTCGTGCCCGGCGCGCAGCAGCTGCTGCCGCTGGAGGAGCCGGACCTGCTGACCGAGGAGATCCTGAGCCACACCGAGGAGGCTGACCGTGGACAGCTTTGACCACTACATCGGCGGCGAGTGGACCGCCCCGGCCGGCGGCGAGTACTTCCCGAGCGTCAACCCGGCCACCGCGAAGCCCTGGTACGAGGCCGCGCGCGGGACCCGGGCCGACGTGGACCGGGCGGTCGCCGCGGCGCGGGCGGCGTTCGAGGCGCCGTCGTGGCGGGACCTGTCGCAGACCGCGCGGGGGCGGCTGCTGCGGCGGCTGGCGGACAAGATCGGCGAGCACGCCGAGGAGCTGGCGCGCACCGAGACGCTCGACAACGGCAAGCTGCTGCGCGAGATGCGGTCGCAGCTGGCGAGCATCCCGGAGTACTTCCACTACTACGCCGGATACGCGGACAAGATCTCCGGCGACGTGATCCCCGCGGCGAGCCGGGACATCCTCAACTACACGATGCGCGAGCCGGTCGGGGTGGTCGGCGCGATCACGCCGTGGAACTCGCCGCTGCTGCTCACCGCCGCGAAGCTGGCCCCGGCGCTCGCGGCGGGCAACACGGTCGTGGTGAAGCCGTCGGAGCACACCTCGGCGTCGCTGCTGAAGCTGGCGCCGCTGTTCGACGCAGCCGGGTTCCCGCCGGGCGTGGTCAACGTGGTCACCGGGTTCGGCGCCGAGGCCGGGGCGCCGCTGGTGGAGCACCCGGACGTGGCGAAGGTGACCTTCACCGGCAGCACGGCCACCGGCGCACGGATCGCCGCCGCCTGCGGGTCCCGGTTCGTGCCGGTCACGCTGGAGCTGGGCGGGAAGTCGCCGAACATCGTCTTCGCCGACGCCGACCTGCGCGCGGCGGCGATGGGGATCATCGCGGGCGTGTTCGCCGCGGCCGGGCAGACGTGCATCGCGGGCAGCCGGGTGTTCCTGCAGCGCGCGGTGTACGACGAGGTGCTGGAGCTGGTGTGCGAGCGGGCCGGGACGATCCGGATCGGCGACCCGCTGGAGCCGGAGACCGAGCTGGGGCCGGTCGCGTTCGCCGGTCAGCTGGACAAGATCGAGGAGTACGTGCGGATCGGGGTGGCCGAGGGCGGGCGCCTGCTGGCCGGCGGCCGGCGCCCGGAGACCGGCCGGGACGGGTTCTTCTACAGCCCGACGGTGTTCGTGGACACCGACAACGCGATGCGCATCTGCCAGGAGGAGATCTTCGGCCCGGTGGTGACGGTGATGCCGTTCGACACCGAGGAGGAGGTCGTGCGCCTGGCCAACGCGACCAGCTACGGCCTGGCGGCGGGCGTGTGGACGCGGGATCTGGCGCGGGCGCACCGGATGGCCTCGGCGCTGGAGGCGGGCACCGTGTGGGTGAACACCTACCGGGCGATGGCGCCGATGTCCCCGCGGTCCGGCTTCAAGGCGAGCGGGCTCGGGGTGGAGCACGGGACCGAGGTGCTGCGCGAGTACACGCGCGTGAAGAGCGTGTGGATCAACACCGGCGAAGAGGAGGCGCGGGACCCGTTCGTGCTGCGCTCGTGAGGGTCCCGCGCCGGTCCCTACCAGGTGGTGCCCGCGGGTTCCTTGATGGTCACGTTGATGCGGTTGAACAGGTTCGTCAGCGCGATCGCCAGGATCAGCCCGGACAGCTGCCGCTCGTCGAAGTGGTCGGCGGCGTCGTCCCAGACCCGGTCCGGCACGCCCTCCCGGGAGAGGTCGGCCAGGCGGGTGGCGTGCTCGGCCAGCTCGAGCGCGGCCCGCTCGGCGTCGCTGTAGAAGGGCGCTTCCCGCCAGGCCGCGACGTTGAAGATGCGCTCGTCGGTCTCCCCCGCCTTGCGCGCCTCGGCGACGTGCCCGTACACGCACGCCGCGCATCCGTTGATCTGGCTCACCCGCAGCCCGGTGAACTCGCGCACCGCGGCGGGCAGCCCGCTGTCGTTGACAGCCTTCAGCAGCGTGCCGATGCCCTTCATCCCGTCGGGCAGTACGTAGGCCGGGTTCTTCATCCGTGTGGTCATGGTGTCCTCCTCGGTTCACCGGTCTGACGGATGGCCGCCCGGAAGTGTGACCGGAGGCCGCCAAACCCCGCCCGGGGATCTTTCACCCGAATTCGTGGATATCGGCCGGAATCCGCCGCATTCCCGGGTCCGGGACTGCTCACCCTCGCTAGGGTGCGGCCGTGGCACCGCTTCGCTCCCCCGCGCGCCAGGCCTGCTGGACCACCCTCGCCGCGCTCACCCTCGCCGCCGGGTGGGCCGTGCTGGAGGCCGCGCCGGCCGAGACCGCCGCCGCGCCCGCCGCCCGTCCGGTTCCGCCGCCGATGCCGCTGTCCAGCACCGCGCCGCCGGCCCCGCGCACCGAACTGTGCCCGGACACCGCCCGCGCCTGCGTCGACGAGGAGCGGCGCGTGGCCTGGCTCCAGCACGACGGCGAGGTCACCCACGGCCCGGTCGCGATCATGCCCGGCGACCCCGGCGCCCCGGACTCCGTCGCCACCCCGCGCGGTGTCTTCCGCGTCGAGTGGAAGGACGCCGAGCACACCAGCGCCGAGTTCGGCGACCCGATGAACCACTCGGTGTTCTTCGCCCCCGGCGGGATCGCCTTCCACGAGGGCAGCCTGGACACCCCGTCGCACGGGTGCGTCCACCTGTCGGCGCGGGACGCCGCCCTCTTCTACGACGCCCTGCCGGTGGGCGCCGAGGTCGCGGTGTTCTGACCGCCCGGTCCGGCATCGAGGCCGGACGGCTCACAGCCAGTCGCGCCGCTTGAACATCGCGTACAGCGCGCCGGACAGCGCCACGATCACGGCGGTGGACAGCCAGAACCCCCACGGCTGCTCGAACCCGGGATAGGGCACGTTCTGCCCGTAGAACCCGGTGATGGCCGTGGGCACCGCGATGATCGCCGCCCAGCTGGTCACCTTCTTCATGATCAGGTTGAGCCGGTTGCCCTGCAGGCTCAGCTGCGTCTCGCGGATCGTGGTGACCAGGTCCCGCAACGATTCGGTCCACTCCGAGGCACGCAGCACGTGGTCGTAGACGTCCTGGTAGTACGGCATCAGCATCTCGTCGACGAGGTGGTGGTCGCGGCGCATCAGCGAGTTCACCACCTCGCGCATCGGCAGCACGACCCGCCGCAGCGACACCAGGCTCTTGCGCAGCCGCAACGACCGGCGCTGCATGCCGGTGTGGTCGACGTGCTCGGCGAACACCCCGTCCTCGAGCGACTCGATCTGGTCGTCCATCGCCTGCACCGCCTCGAAGTGGGTGTCCACGATGTAGTCCAGCAGCCCGTGCACGAGGAAGCCGACGCCGCCCTTGGCGAGGTCGGCGGAGGCGTCCCAGCGGTCCACGACCGCCTCGATGTCGAAGTGCTCGTCCTTGCGGACGGTCACCAGCGCGCGATCGGTGAGGAACGCGGCCAGCTCACTGGAACTCAGCACGCCGGTCCCGGTGTCCAGCCGCACGGCGTAGGCGGTCAGGAACGCGTGGCTGGAGTACCGGTCGAGCTTGGGCCGCTGGTGCTCGTGCACCGCGTCCTCGACGGCGAGCCGGTGCAGGCCGAGCTCTTCGCTGATGGTCGCCAGGTCGGCCTCGGTCGGTGCGGCGAGGTCGAGCCACACCACCGTCGCCGGATCCTGGAGATACTCGGACATTTCGGCCGCCGGGAAGTTCTCGGCCTCGAGAACGCCGTGGCGGTACACGCGGGTGCGAGCCATGCCCCCACGCTAGGCTGTGCGCCGGACGACCGCGCACCGGAGTACCTGGGGGTTTCTCGGTGGAACCACTCCGCATCGGCATCCTGGGCGCGCGGCGCGCATCGCCGGGACCGCCATCGCCGCGCCGGCCCGCGAAACCGGGCACCGGCTGGTGGCCGTCGCCGCGCGGGACCGCGCCCGCGCCGAGGCGTTCGCCGCCGGGCACGGTGTGGAACGGGTCGCCGCCTCCTACGCCGAGCTGCTCGCCGACGACGAGATCGACGTGATCTACAACCCGCTGCCGAACGGGCTGCACGGGCCGTGGAACCTCGCCGCGGTGCGCGCCGGGAAGCACGTGCTGACCGAGAAACCCTTCGCCGCCAACGCCGAAGAGGCCCGCCAGGTGGCCGAGGCGGCGGAGGAGGCCGGGGTGTGCGTCATGGAGGCGTTCCACTACCTCTACCACCCGGTTCTGCCGCGGCTGCACGAGATCCTGGACTCCGGCGAGCTGGGTGAGCTGCGCCGCGCCGAGGCCGAGTTGCTGATCCCCGCGCCCGCCGACGGCGACCCGCGGTGGTCGTTCGAGCTGGCGGGCGGCGCGCTGATGGACGTCGGCTGCTACGGGTTGCACGCGCTGCGCGGGCTCGCGCCGTGGGCGGGCGGCGCGGCGGAGCTGAAGTCGGCGAGCGGGACGGCGCGGCGGCCCGGGGTGGACCAGGCGATGGACGCGCGGCTGGCGTTCCCCGGTGGGGCGGCCGGAACCGTGCGCTGCGACATGGCCGCGGGCGAGGTCCGGTTCGGCCTGCGGCTGACCGGCACCCGAGGTGCGGCGACCGCGGTGAACTTCGTGCGCCCGGACACCGACGACCGGATCCTGGTGGGCGACCGGGTCGAGCACCTCGGGCGGCGCCCGTCGTACTCGTACCAGCTGGAGGCGTTCGCGGCGTACGTGCGGGAGGGTGCGCCGCCGCGCAACGGCCTGGCGGACGCGGTCGCGACGATGACACTGGTCGACGAGTGTTACCGGGCCGCCGGGTTCGGTGTGCGTCCCCGCTCACGTGTGGCACCGGCGGCGGGTGGGTGACCGGTACCGTCGGGGCGTGAGTTCTCCCCTGGACAACCCGGCCTACGCGTCGCTGACCGGACCGCACGCGCGGTTCGCCGAGTCGCACGGGACCGCGGTGCGGTACGACCCCGCGGTCTCGCCGTGGGCGGGCATGCCGGACGACGCGGACGAAACGGCGTGGAAGGACCTGGCCGAGCTGGCCGCCGAGGGCGGTGTGCTGTCGCTGCCCGGGCCGCGGCTGCCGGCGCCGGCGGGCTGGGCGGTGGAGTTCGCCGTGCCGGGCGTGCAGATGGTGGCCGGGCCGATGGAGACCGCGCCGGACCCGGAGGCGGTGCGGCTGACGGCGGCGGACGTGCCGGACATGCTGGCGCTGGCCGCGCGGACGCGGCCGGGGCCGTTCCTGCCGCGCACGGTCGAGCTGGGCACCTACCTCGGCTTCCGCCGCGCGGGACGGCTGATCGCGATGGCCGGGGAGCGCCTGCACCCGCCGGGGTACACCGAGATCAGCGCGGTCTGCACGGACGCGGAGTTCCGCGGGCAGGGGCTGGGGACGCGGCTGGTGCTCGCGGTGGCGCACGGAATCCGGGAACGCGGCGAAACCCCGTTCCTCCACGCGGCGGCGGACAACACGAGCGCGATCCGCCTGTACGCGGCGCTGGGCTTCCGCCTGCGACGGGAGATCGACTTCGTCGGGGTGCGGGTACCCGCCTGAGCCGGGGACTTCGTGGGCGCGCGGGGGCCCGCCTGAGACGGGGTCCGGACTTCGTCGGCGTACGCGCGCCCGCCCGAGCCGGGGTCAGGCGGGCGCCGGCCAGCGCATGCGGGACCACGGCAACGCCAGGCCCGCCCGGGTGGCCGGCTCCACCGGCGCCAGGGACGCCACCGGCACCGCCTCGGCGGCGGATGTGCGCCCTCCGCCCCGCACCGGGGTTTCCACCTCCGCCCCGGCACCGACTCCCTCGGGATGGGCGCGCCCACCTGAGACGAAGTCAGGACTCCCTCGGCGTGCGCACCCGCCCGAAACGCATCACGCGGGCGCCGGCCAGCGCATGCGCGACCACGGCAACGCCAGGCCCGCCCGGGTGGCCGGCTCCACCGGCGCCAGGGACGCCACCGGGGCCGCCTCCGCGTGCCGGGCGAACACCGTGTCCACGTACCGGTGCCCGGTGTCCGCGGCGATGAACACCACCGTGCGGTCCGAATGGTCGCGTTCCCAGCGCGCGGCCAGGTACGCGGCGCCCGTGGAGAGCCCGGCGAAGATCGCGTGCCGGCGCAACAGGTCCACGCTTCCGGACAGCGCCGCGGAGAACCCCACCCAGTGGATCGTGTCGTACAGCTCGTGCGTCACGTTCCCGAACGGGATCGAGCTGCCGATCCCGGCGATGATGATGTCCGGATCGGCGACGTGCTCGCTGCCGAACGTGATGCTCCCGAACGGCTGCACCCCGACGAGGCCGACACCGGGCGCCGACGACCGCAACCACGTCGCCAGCGCCCCGGTCGACGCACCGGACCCGACCCCGCCCACCACGATCAGCCGCGACGCGTCCAGCTCCCGCGCGATCTCCTCAGCCACCGCCCGGTACCCCAGGTAGTGCACGCGGTCGTGGTACTGCCGCATCCAGTGCCAGTCCGGGTGCGCGCGCAGGATCTCCCCGATCCGCCGCACCCGCCGGTCCTGGTCGAGCTTGAGATCGGCCGCCGGCGGCATCTGCTCCAGCGTCGCGCCCAGCACCGCCAGCTGCGTGCGCAACGTGTGGTCCACTGTGGTCGATCCGACGATGTGGCACCGCAACCCGAACCGGTGGCACGCCAGGGCCAGCGCGTAGGCGTAGATCCCGCTGGAACTGTCGACCAGGGTGTCCCCCGGCGCGACCACGCCGGTCCGCAGCAGATGCCGCACGGCCTCCAGCGCGGAGACCACCTTCATCGTCTCAAACCGCAGGCAGACGAGCCGCTCGCCGGTCCGGACCAGAGCCGGCCGCGCGATCGCCTCGGCGATGTGGTCGTGCATCCTTCCCTTCCGTCGTGAACAGGCGCGTCACCGGCAACCCGGCGGCCCGCAGCGCGCGGACGCACCGGCGCAACCGGTCCCCGCCGCCGCGCGGGTCGAACAGCAGGCCGGCCACGTTGCCGCTGTGCGCGACCTGCACGCCGGCCGCCCCGGTGAGCGCCGCGATCCGTTCCAGTTCCGGCAGTTCGTCCTTGGCGAGCACGCGCTGGTTCAGCCGCGCGCTCTCGGTGCTCACCCGGCCCAGCAGCGCGACGTCCCCGGTCGCGATCGCCAGCCGCAGCATCCGCCGCAGCCGCTCGAACGCCGCCACGTCACCGGCGAAGTCCAGCGCGAGCGTGTCCACCGGCGCGCCACCGCCGGTCACGCACCCGACCACCACCGCGGCCGGCAACGCGGGGCCGAGGCGTTCCAGCACCCGCCCCTCCCGCTGCGCGAACAGCACCGCACCACCGCCGAGCATGATCGGGTCGCTGGCGTGCTCGGCCCGCACCGCGATCCGCGCGACCGCCTCCGGGGCGAGCGCCGTGCCGAACGCCGCCGACACGGCCCGCACGGTGGCCAGGATGTCGCTGGTGGACGATCCCAGCCCCAGCCCGACCGGTAATCCACTGTCCAGCCGCAACGCCCCGCCCGCCGGGCGGCCGCACGCGGCGGCGGCCAGTTCGGCGGCCCGCCGCGCCTTGACCCGGTCGGCCGGGACCACCGTCAGCGGGCCGGGCCGGGGCACGAACTCGGCGCGCGTCACCGCCCCCGGCACGGGCAGCGTGACCAGCCCGCGGCAGCGGCGGTCACCGTCGCGGAAGACGCCCTGCAGGATCTCCCCGTGGTGCCCGGGTGCGTACCCCACACCGGTCACGCCGCCGCCCGGTACCGGTACAGCACCGTGGGCGCGGCGCTGAACTGCGAGAACGGGAACGGTTCCGCGGACAGGGCACTGACCCCGTCACCGAGGAACGCCCGCGCCACGGCGCTGCCGGTCTGGGCGTAGACGACCAGCGGCACCGCCCGCTCCCGGCAGCGGCGGACGATCTCGTCGAAGGTCCCGTTGCCCAGCGTCATCCCGGTCGCCACGACCGCGTCCGCCACGTCGAGCACCTTCCCCATCTCCGGCGTCACCGGATCGCCCCACTGGGTGCGGCGCAGGTTCAGGTCGCACGGCAGGCAGGTCCCGCCGCGCTCGCGGATCGCCGCGACCAGCGGGTTCACCACGCCGATGAGCCCCACCCGCGCGCCCGGCCCGAGGTCCAGGAGCCCGGCGCGCGCCGCGTCCCGGGCGCGGGCCCGGACCTCGGGCGTGCCGGCGGGCAGGATCACCGGCTCCGCCGCGGGCTGCTGCTCGTGCGGCGCGGCCGCCGACAGGTACGCGTCCAGCGCGGCGATCCGCAGTGGACGCAGCTCCTGGCGCAGCAGCTCGTCCAGCGGCGCCCCGGAGAACTCCGCGCAGATCTCCGGCGCCAGTTCACCGGTTTCGAAGGCACACGCCCCGAACGCCGCGCCCAGCCGGACGAGGACGTAGGAGTTGCGGTAGGTCACGTCCCCGCCGGCCAGCCGGGTGCCGTGGTGCAGCCAGAAGACGCTGGTGACGGTCAGCTCCGCCGGGTCCGGGCCGTGCTTGCCGGCGAGCACCTCGGCGGTCAGGGCGCCGACGGTGCTCACGCCGCCTCCCGCCGCAGCCGGAACAGGTAGGTGAGCACGCCGTCCTGCCAGTCGTGGCAGTGCGCCACCTCGGTGGTGAACCCGTGCCCGGCCGCGTCCCGCACGATCGTGCGCAGGTCCGCGGTGTTGGACACGATGACGAACACCTCGCCGCCGGGCGCGAGCAGGTCGCGTCCGGCCAGCAGCGCGAAGAACCGCTCCAGCAGCGGGGCTCCGGCGCACACGTTGCGCA
Organism: Amycolatopsis ruanii; assembly: GCF_003385175.1. Classification (NCBI taxonomy): domain Bacteria; kingdom Bacillati; phylum Actinomycetota; class Actinomycetes; order Pseudonocardiales; family Pseudonocardiaceae; genus Amycolatopsis; species Amycolatopsis ruanii. The sequence continues at coordinate 12,150 of NZ_PQHY01000059.1, read as the reverse complement.
CGACGTCCGGGTCGTCGCTCACCGGCTGGCTCACCGCGGGCGGGTTGAAGGTGACGACGTCCAGCCGCACGCCGTCCGGGAAACCGTCGAAGAGGTCGGCGACCACCGGCACGAACCGGGTGCCCTGGCGCGGCCCGGCGATCCGCTCGTAGTGCCGGCGGGTGGCCTCGACGCTGTCCGGGTGCACGTCGATCGCGTAGATCTCCCGGGCCCCGCGCACTCCGGCGGCGACGGCTTCGACGCCGAGCCCGCAGCCCATGGCGGCGTAGACGCGGTCGCGGACCTCGATGGTGCCGTCCAGGACCCGCTCGTGGATCATGCGGCTGGTCCCGCCGGGCAGGAACACGCCCGGCGGCGCGGTGAACTCCCATCCCCGCCAGGTGTAGCGGCGGGTGGTGTGCAGGTCGGCCTTCGGCTGGTTGAGCGCGATGATCCGCTCGGCGGGCAGGGGCGGCGGGAGCTGGTCGATCCGGGCAGTGTCCACGGTGTCCACAGTGTCCTTTCCGGCCTTTCCGGTCATCGTCCGATCGAACGCAGGTAGGCGGCGAGCTTTTCGGCGGCGTCGAGGTTGCGCGGGCCGCTCACGGCCTCGCCGTAGTCGAGGACGTGGAAGCGGTTCTCCCGCACCGCCGGGGTGTCCGCCAGGGGCGGGAACGACTTGAGGAACGCGATCTTGTCCGCGACCGGGCGGTCGCCGTAGTCGACGACGGCGATCACCTCGGGCTGGGCCTGCACGACCGGTTCCCAGCCGATGGTGGTCCAGCGGGCGTCCAGGTTCCCGGCGATGTTGCGGCCGCGGGCCAGGGACACGATGGTGTCCGGCGCGGCCTGGTTGCCGGAGGTGAACGGCTGGTCGGTGCCGGAGTCGTAGATGAACACCCGGGCGGGCTCCCCCGCCGGCGCGTTCGCCCGCAGCGCGGCGGCCCGCGCCTGCAGGTCCGCCACCAGGGCCTCGGCGCGGTCGCCGACGTGGAAGATCTGCCCGATCTGCCGCAGGTCGGTGTAGAGCGCTTCCAGCGGCGGCACCTTGACCGGCCGGTCGCCGTAGTTGAAGCAGCTCTCGGTGTGCTGGTAGCTGCGGATGCCCACACCGTCCAGTTTGGCCGGGGTGATGCCGCGGGCCTCGCTGAAGCCGGAGTTCCACCCGGCCAGCACCCAGTCGGCCCGCGCGGCGACAACGGTTTCGAAGCTGAGCACGTCGGTGCTCAGGGTCTCCACCGACCGGTAGTCGGCCACGTACGGTGACCGCGCCACGGCGGGTTCGGCGGTGCGGGGCATGACGATGCCGCGCATCCGGCCGGCCAGCCCGAGCGCGAACATCTTCTCGGTGCTGCTCATGTCGTAGGCGACCGCGCGCTCCGGCAGCGGGTAGGTGATCGCGTGGCCGCAGTTCTCGACGGTCACCGGCGCCGGGCCGGTGTCACCGCCGGGCCGCACCTGCGCGCCGCACGCGGTGAGTGCCACCGCCGCGATCGCGAGCACGGCTGTCCAACGCCCTCTCACGGGCTTCCTCCTCGATCGGTGAACGTCCAGAGCAGTTGCGGGACCCCGGTGACCGGATGGGTCACCAGCACCGGGGTCACGCCGAAAACACGGCGGACGAGCTCGGGGGTGAGTACTTCGCCGGGCGGGCCGGCGGCCGCGAGTTCCCCCTCGTGCAGCACGGCGACGCGGTCGCAGGTGGCCGCGGCCAGGTTCAGGTCGTGCAGGGCGACCAGCACGGTCAGCCCGCAGGTGCGCAGGAACGACAGCAGCTCGACCTGGTGACGCACGTCGAGGTGGTTGGTCGGCTCGTCGAGGACGAGGATCCGCGGTTCCTGCGCCAGCGCGCGGGCGATGAGCACGCGCTGGCGCTCGCCGCCGGACAGCGACTGGATGCCGCGCCCGGCCAGGTGCGCGACGCCGGTCCGCTCCAGGCACCGGCGGACGAGGTCGTGCTCGCGCTCGCTCAGCGCCCGGTTGCCGGGGTGGTGCGGGAACCGGCCCATCGCGACGATCTCGGCGACGGTGAAGTCCAGGTCGCTGCCCGCCTCCTGGGTGACCGCGGCGACCACCCGCGCGCTGTCCCGGGTGGACAGTCCACTCAGGTCGGTCCCGCCGACCAGGACGGCGCCGGAGCTGGGGGCCAGCGCCCGGTAGACGCAGCGCAGCGCGGTGGATTTGCCGCTGCCGTTCGGGCCGACCAGCCCGACCACCTCGCCGTCGCCGGCCTTGAGGCTGAGCGCGTCGACCAGCCTGCGGCCGGCGACCTCGACGGTGACCGAGTCGAGGGCGAGGTCCATCAGCGGCCTCCGAACAGGTAGCCGCGGCCGCGCAGCAGGCCGACGAACACCGGCACCCCGATCAGCGCGGTGATCACCCCGAGCGGCAGCTCGCGCGGCGCGAACAGGGTGCGGGAGGCCAGATCCACCCAGATCAGGAAGATCGCCCCGGCCAGGGGCGCGAGCACGAGCACCCGCCGGTGGCCCGGTCCGGCCACCATCCGCACCAGGTGCGGCAGGACCAGGCCGACGAAGCCGACCGCGCCGCTGACCGCGACCAGCGCGCCGGTGACGACGGCGGTGAGCAGGAACAGCTCCCGCCGCAGGGCGTCGGCGTCGAGCCCGAGGCTCGCGGCGGACTCGTCACCCAGAGCCAGCACGTCGAGCGCCCGGCTGCGCCGCAGCAGCACCACCACCGCGAGCCCCACGGCGGCCACCGCGACCGGCAGCGATCCCCAGGTCGCCCCGCCGAGGCTGCCGAGCAGCCAGAACAGCACCGAGCGGGCGGCCTCGCCGAACGGCGCGAAGAACACGATCACGCTCATCAGCGCCTGGAACCCGTAGGCGAGCGCGACACCGGTGAGCACGAGCCGCAGCGGGGTGAGGCCGGCCCGGCCGCGGGCGGCCACGTAGACCAGGACCGACGCCTCGAGCGCGCCGAGGAACGCCGCGGCCGACAACGCGTACACGCCGAGCGCACCGAACAGCCCGAAGGACACCACCGCGCTGGCCCCGACCGACGCGCCCGAGGAGACGCCGAGGATGAACGGGTCGGCGAGCGCGTTGCGCACCATGGCCTGCACGGCGACACCGATCACCGACAGCCCGGCGCCCACGACGGCGGCCAGCAGCACGCGCGGTGTGCGGACCTGCCACACGATCGAGTACCCGGTGATCTCCGCGGCGTCGAGGGAACCCCCGGTCAGCGCGGCGGCGAGGTACCGCAGCGTGTCCGGCAGCGGGATCACGGTGGGACCGAGAGCGACCCCCACCACGACGGACACCCCGAGCACGACGACGAGAACGGGCACGGCGAGCACACCCGGAACGGCTCGGGCCGGCGGTGCGCCGGTCGCGGTGACCGTCACGAGTACCCCCTTGTCGTTACCACCGTCGAAGGACGGCGGCGGAAACCGCTTACTCTTCGTGAACCGGACCCGATGTTACAAACGATAATCATTTTCGTCTAGAGTCTCGTCCGGATGTGCCGCCGACCGAGGAGGAACCCCGCCGCCGTGACCGCTCCCGTCCTGCGTGATCCCGCGTTCCTGCGCCTGTGGTGCGGCACCACGGCCTCCGGGCTGGCGACCTGGGCGCTGCCGTTCGTCCTCGGCCTGGCCGTTCTGGACTCCACGCTCACCCCGGCCGGTCTGGGCGTGCTCCTCGCCGCCCGCACGATCGGGTTCCTCGCGGCCGTCCCGGTCGGCGGCGTGCTGGCCGACCGGCTCGCGCGGCGGCGCGTGGTCGCCGCCGCCGGGGTGGCCGCGGCCGTGGCCAGCCCGGTGATCGGGGCCGGGCTGAGCGGTTCGCTCGCCGTGGCCGTGGTGGCGGCCGCCGTCGCCGGAGCCGGGCAGGGCGCGTGCCGCCCCGCGTTCCAGGCCCTGACCGCCGAGGTGGTCGCCGAGGACGCCCGGCAGCGCGCGAACGCCGCGATCACCCTGTCGGTGCGCGTCACCACCCTCGTCGCGCCGAGCCTGACCGCGCTGCTGGCGACCGTGCTGCCGGTCCCGGCCCTGCTGTGGGGCACCGGGCTGCTGTGGCTGGCCGCCGCGGTCGTCCCGCCCGCCGGGCGCCCGCTCCCGGCCGTCCCCGCGGCGCGCGCGTCGCTGGTCACCGAGTTCGCCGACGGGATCCGCGAAGCCCGCCGCCACCCGTGGTTCGTCGCCGGGCTGTTCGCGCTGACCGCCGTGATCGCCACCGGCTACTCGGCCACCGGGGTGGCGCTGCCGCTGATCAGCCGCGACCGGTACGGCTCGGAGGCGGTGCTCGCCGCGGCGACCACCGCCTACACCCTCGGCGCGCTGGCCGGTGCGCTGTTGCTCGCGCGGTGGACGCCCGCGTCGGCGGGCCGGACGGCACTGGCCGGCCTGGCCGCCTACGCCGCCGCCCCGCTGAGCCTGCTGCTGCCGGTGCACCCGGCGGTCGTCGTGGCGGCCTACGCGGTCGCGGGGGTGGGCATCGAACTGTTCAACGTCCCGTGGTTCACCGCGATCCAGCGCGAGGTCGACCCGTCCCGGCTGGCCCGAGTGTCCGCTTTGGACTTCCTGCTGTCCTACGGCCTGGCCCCGGCCGGACTGGCCCTGATCGCCCCCGCGATGGCGGAATTCGGCCCCGGACCGGTGCTCGGGGCGTGCGCGCTGGTGTGCCTGCTCGCGCCCGCGGCGGCCGCCCTGGTGCCCGGCACGCGACATTTCGCCCAGCCGCGTGACCGTCTCTGAACTGGTGCTCGCCGTGCGAGGGTGATTACCCTACGAGAAGAGAGCAGGCCAGACAGGGCTGACGGGGAGGAGAGTCATGACCCACCCGGCGCGCAACTCCACCGGTGCCGTGACCACGGCCGTCCGGCGCGGGGCCCGGGTCCCCGCGCAACGGGCCGCGCCGGGAGCCCTGCGCCTGCAGGTGTTCTGGCCCGTGCCCGGGATCGCCGTGCTGAAGGTCGCCGGCGACGTGGACGTGGCCACCGCCGCCCCGCTCAACCGCGCGCTCGACGAGCTGACCGCGCACCGGCCACGGGTCGCGGTGGTCGATCTCAGCGGGGTGGAGTTCCTCGGCTCCGCGGGCCTGGCCGCCCTCGCCCAGGCGAGTGAACATGCCGACGTCCGGGTGGTCGCCCCGACGCGGCAGACCGCGCGCCCGCTGTCGATCACCGGTCTGGACCAGCGCCTGCCGGTCTACGCCACCCGCGACGAGGCGCTCAGCTCCTGCTGAGCCCGGCGCCCAGTTCGCGCTCCGCCCACAGCACCCCGTCCGGCCCGGTGCCCCACCGGGTGCTGATCGTGTCCAGCACCCCGGTGCCGATGCCCGGCTCCGGCGGCGCGCCCACCCCGTCGACCTCCACCCGCAGCACGCCCGCGGTCCGGCTCAACCGGACCTCGAACGGCGGGAACGCCGTGACGCACGCCGACGCGGCCAGCTCGTCGACCAGCAGGACGACGTCGATCACGACCGGGTCCGGGCAGTCGGCGAGCATCGCGCGCACCCGCCGGCGCAACGGGGCCAGCCCCTCCGGGCCGTCGAGCCGCACCGCCGCCGTGGCGGGCGTCTGCTCCTCCAGTGAGTCGGTCAAGGACCCGGACACCTCCGCTGTCTGGTCAACGGCCGCCGTCGCTACCCACGTGCGGGTTCATCAAACCTTGGACCGAATGAAATCACGCGGAGGGGCCGCGCGCAGCACACGGATGGGCGCACTCGGCCACCCGGACGGCGGATACCCGCTCTACCGGTGGTGCCGATCAGGCCGGCGCGGGCGGCTCCGGGTCCGGCGGTCCGAGCGCGGCGTCGATGGCCTGTTCCAGGATCGTGTCCATGGTGCCCAGGTAGGTCGCGCCGACGTGGTTGTCGTCGAGGTAGACCAGCACGTTGCCGATCACCGGCGGGCAGACGGCCTCGTCGCAGTAGTAGTCGCTGAAGTCCAGGAACGACACGTTCGGGGGAACGTCGTCCAGGAAGAGCCAGGGCGGCTCGTCGGCGTAGAAGTCGGCGCGCGGCGGGTTGCACTCGGGGGCGTCCGCGCCGCGCAGCTCCACGCACTCCGACGGCGCGTAGTCGTAGCGCGGGTTGTCCCGCACCGCGAGCACCGGGATGCCGGCCGCCTCGATCTTCCGCCACTGCGCGACGAACCCCGGCGGGGTCCGTTCGGTGAGCCCGGCCCGCACGTCACGGGTGGCGGTGGTGAACACCGCGTCCGGCCGCAGGTCGAGGATCTCGTCGGCGGCCGCGGCGTTCCAGTCGCGGCAGGCCTGGTCGTCCGGGTCGATCTCGGACTCGGTGGAGAACGGGCACCCGCCCCGGGACATCACCACCAGCTGCCAGTTGCGCCGCTGCGCCACCGGTTCCAGGGCCGCGATGAACTGGGTGGGGTGCGAGTCGCCGACGATGACCAGCGTCTTCTCCGGCGGGCCGTCCGGGGTGGTGGTGCACACCCGCAGCTCGCTGCCGCGCGGTGAGTCGGCGCAGTTGTCGATCCAGGCCCAGTCGCCGGGCAACGCCAGCAGCGACGGCACCGGCGCCACGTCGGCGGCGCCCTGGTAGACGAACCCGGGCGTGCGGGCCAGTGCGCCGGGGTGGTCGAGACCTCCGGCCGCGGGCGTGCCGGAGCGGGCCAGGCCCGCGACCTGCCAGGCGCCGGCGGCGGCGAGCACCGGGAGCATCGCCAGCACGGCGAACCGGTACGCGCCGCGCACGGCCAGCTGTGACCGGCGCACCGGCGTTTCGACCAGGTGGTGCGTGGCGACCGCCAGCGCGACCGAGAGGCCGACGACGAACGCGCCGCCGAGCAGGCCCACCTCGGTCCGTCCGCGGTACACCAGGTAGAGCACCAGCACCGGCCAGTGCCACAGGTAGAGCGGGAAGCTGAGCCGGCCGAGCCAGGTCAGCGGGCGGGCGGTGAGCAGCCGGTCGGCGCCGGCGGGGCTGCCGGTGGTACCGGCGAGCAGCACGAGCGCGGCGGAGGCGACCGGCCACAGGGCGGCGATGCCCGGGAAGACGGTGCCGACCTGCAGCACCAGCCCGCAGGCGACGAGCCCGGCGACGCCGAGCCAGCCGAGCGCGACGCGCAGTGCCGCGGGCAGGGTGATCGCGTCGATGACCAGCGCGAGCAGCCCGCCGAGCGCGAACTCCCAGATCCGGGTGAGGGCGGAGAAGTAGGCCAGCGGCTGGTTCTCCGCGGTCAGCCACACGGAGTAGGCCAGCGACGCGGTGGTCAGGACCAGCAGGGTGCCGGTCAGGGCGGGGCGCAGGCGGCCCCGCGCGGCGGCGGCGAGGCCGGCCACCAGCAGTGGCCAGAGCAGGTAGAACTGGCCCTGGATGGACAGCGACCAGAAGTGCTGCACCACGCTGGCGTCGCTGTGCTGGGCGAAGTAGTCGGCGGAGTTCGCGGCGAGCTGCCAGTTCTCCAGGTAGAGCGCGGCGGCGAAGATCTCGCGGATGGTGGCGAACCAGCGGGCCTGCGGCAGCACGAGCGCGGCGGCCGCGACGACCACGAGCAGCACGGTGAGCGCGGCCGGGAACAGCCGGGTGATCGTGCGGCGCCACAGCGCGCGGACGTCGATGCGGCCGCGCTGCCCGGCGCGGAAGAGCTGCCCGGTGATCAGGAAGCCGGTGAGGAAGAAGAACACGTCGACGCCGCCGGAGATCCGGCCCAGCCACACGTGGTAGACGACCACCAGGACGCAGGCGAGCGCGCGCAGGCCCTCGATCTCGGGGCGGTAGCGGGACCGGGTCGGCTGGTGGGGCGGGGTCATCGGCACCTTTCCTCGCTCGGCGTTCCCGGGGAGATCGAGATTACCCACGGCCGTGGCGCGGTCCGGCTAGGGTCGGTGGGGTGCGGACCGACGTGATCGAGGCGTTCCCGCGGGTGGCCGTGCCGCTGGACGGGCGGCGCGCGGCGGCGATCGCGATCGTGGTGTCCGGGGACGACCCCGTGATCTGGCTGACCCGGCGGGCGAGCGGGATGCGCGCCCACCCCGGGCAGTTCGCGCTGCCGGGCGGCCGGGTCGACCCGGGTGAGGACGCGATCGGGGCGGCGCTGCGCGAACTCGAGGAGGAGCTGGGGGTGGTCGCGGAGCGGGCGGACTGCGTCGGCCTGCTGGACGACTACCCGACGCGTTCGGGGTACGTGATCACGCCGGTGGTCGTGCGACTGCCCGGCCCGGCGCGGCTGCGCCCGAACCCGGAGGAAGTCGCGCACGTGCACGAGATCGGGGTGCGGGAGCTGGCGGTGGAGCCCCGGTTCCTCACGATCCCGGAGTCGGACCGGCCGGTGATCCAGCTGCCGCTGGTGGGACACCTGGTGCACGCCCCGACGGCCGCGGTGCTGTACCAGTTCCGGGAGGCCGCGCTGTACGGCCGCACCACGCGGGTCGCGCACTTCGAGCAGCCGGTGTTCGCGTGGCGGTGAGGCCGGGTGGTGCGGGAGCTGCCTCGGCCACGGTTGCGCCGGGCAGCTCCGCTCCCGGAAAGCCACGCCCCGCACCACAACCCCAGCCGGGCACCGCCCCCGCGGGCTCAGCCGCGCTGGGCGGGCTCCGTCGCCGTCGTGCCGGACAGGTCGGCGCCCGCTTCGCGGACCTGCCACTTCTCCAGTCCGCCGCCGAGGCGGTCGGCGTAGTGCTCCGCCGCCGCCTGGGTCGGGAACCGGATCTCCTGCGCGCGTGACACGTGTGTGATCTTGTAGGCCATCGCCACTCCCCTGCCGTTCTCTCGCGGCCCGTCACTCCCCGACCGGCCGCGTCGAACAGTAGAACACCTGTTCGACGACACGCAAGCCGACACGCCGGTCCCGGCGGCGGAATCTTCCCGACCGTCCACTGAGGACACCGGCTCAGCGGAATAGTGGCTGGCCAACGGCATCCCGGCCGATGATCTCCGCCAGCATCTCACCCGTGGGGGTCATCACCCGCGCGGTGAGCGCGTCCCGGAAGTGGCGCTCGATGCTCAGCTCCTTGCGCGCCGCCGCGAAGCCGCACAGCCGGAGGAGCCGGTCACCGACGTCGGTGGCCGTCTCCGCGGCGACCATCCGGGCCTGCACCGCGCGCACCAGCGCATCGGGCCGGCCCGTGGTGACCGCCGCGACGGTGTCACCGAGGAACACGCGCAGCAGGTCGGTCCGCGTGCGCAGCGCGGCGAGCTCCGGCCGCCCCGGAAGGTGCCCGGCCGCTTCGGCGAGCATCGCCTCGATCAGGCCCAGCGAGAAGGCGGTGCCGAGCACCAGGTAACCCGGCAGCACAGCCTCCAGGACCTCCCCCAGCGCCGAACCGGCCGGAACCTCGACGCGGTCCGCCGTGACCGACGTGGCCGCGCTGCCCCGCAGGCCGACCCCGTCGAACGGCGCGCCGACCAGCAGGCCCGGCACGTCGCGACCGACCAGCGCGACCCCGGTGCCACAGATCCACACGTAGCTGTCCGCCTCGCCCGCCGCGACCACCCAGCTCTTGGCCCCGTCCAGCTCGGTGTCCCGCAGGGTGCACCGGTCGCCCGGCTCGCCGAGCGCGAGCGTGGCCAGGTGCTCCCCGCGGGCGATCGCGCCGCGCACCGCGGGCGGGCCGTGCGCCTCCACCGCGGCCGTGGCCGCGTAGTGCGTGAGCAGGACCATCGCGGTCGAACCGCAGACCCCGGCGACGCGCTCCACCACGCGCGCGGTCTCCGCGAGGCCGGCGCCCCCGCCGCCCACCGCGGACGCGCTGGCCAGTCCCAGCAGCCCGACCTCGCCGTGGGCGCCGATCCCCGACCGCGGGAACCGCCCGGCGCGGTCGACCTGGTCGGCCTGCGGGGCGATCGTCGACTCGATCACCGAGTCGAGCAGAACGGTGTGGTCCAGCACCGGCCACCACCTGGCGTGCGGGGATGCGAACACAGCGTTACTACCCGGCCGCCTTCCCGGAAAACCACCGGATAGGGCCGCCGCCGCCCGGGTAGCCGGGAGGCATGGGAGTCGTGGTGGTGACGGGAGCCAGTGGCGGGGTCGGCCGGGCGACGGCACGGGCCTTCGCCGAACGAGGTGACGACGTCGCGCTGCTCGCCCGCGGCCAGGCGGGGTTGCGGGCCGCCGCGCGGGAGGTCGAGCGGGCCGGTGGACGCGCGCTGCCGATCCAGGTCGACGTCGCCGACTTCGCGGCCGTCGACCGTGCGGCGAGCCGGACCGAGGCGGAACTGGGGCCCGTCGACGTGTGGGTCAACGCGGCGTTCAGCGGGGTGTTCGCGCCGTTCACGCAGGTGGAGCCGGACGAGTTCCGGCGGGTCACGGAGGTGACCTACCTGGGGTTCGTGCACGGCACGCGGGCGGCGCTGGACCGGATGCGGCCGCGGGACCGGGGCGTGATCGTGCAGGCCGGATCGGCGCTGGCCTACCGCGGCATCCCGTTGCAGTCGGCCTACTGCGGGGCGAAGCACGCGATCCAGGGCTTCACCGAGTCGCTGCGGTGCGAGCTGCTGCACGAGCGGTCCGGGGTGCGGGTGACGATGGTGCAGCTGCCCGGGATGAACACGCCGCAGTTCGACTGGGTGCTGTCGCGGCTGCCGCGCCGGGCGCAGCCGGTCGCGCCGGTCTACCAGCCGGAGGTCGCGGCGCGGGCGATCGTGCACGCCGCCGAGCACCCCGGGCGGCGCGAGTACTGGGTCGGCGGCTCGACGGTGGCCACCCTGCTCGGCGACAAGTTCGCGCCCGGGCTGCTGGACCGCTACCTGGCCCGCACGGGCTACGGAGCGCAGCAGGCCGGGCAGCGGCGCGACCCCGCGCAGCCGGCGAACCTGTGGTCGCCCGCCGACGAGCGCCGCGACTTCGGCGCGCACGGCCGCTTCGACCGCCGCGCGGTGCGGCGGATGGTGCAGCCGTGGGCTTCGCGGCACCACGGCCTCCTCGGCGCGGCCGGACTGCTGCTCGCCACGCTGGGCGGCGTGATCGCTCGCGCGCGCCGCTGACCCCCGGGCGGCGCGCGGGGCACGGCTGACCGCGAGGCGGCGCGAGGCAGGTCGTGGCATGAGCATCGGCGCACCACGCCCTGCTCGGCGCCGCCGGGCTCCAGCGCGCCACGCTGGGGGGACCACTCTCGCCGGCGACCGCGGGCTACGCGCGGGGCACGGCTGACCGCCCTGCCACGTGGCGCTCGATGCAGCCGTGAGCATCGCGGCCTGGTCGGCGCGGCCGGGGCAGCTGCTCGCCCTAACCGCCCTCGATGGTCACCGGTGTCAGGTACCTGCGGAACCAGTCGCGGGCCAGGCGGGCCGCCTGGTCGAGCGTGCCGGGCTCCTCGAACAGGTGCGTCGCCCCGGGTACCACCGCCAGGTGCGCCTCGCCGGGGAGCCGGCTGTGCGCTCGCCGGTACAGCTCCAGCGCGGCGGCCACGCGGGCGCCCGCGATGAGCATCGTCGGCGTGCGGACCCATCCCAGGCGCTTCGCGGCGAGATCGGGGCGTCCGCCGCGCGCCACGACCGCCGCCACCTCCACCCGGTAGTCCGTCGCGGCCAGCAGCGCCGCGGCGGCCCCGGTGCCCGTGCCGAAGTAGCCGACCGGCGGGCCGGTCCGCGCACGCACCCACCGCGTCACCTCCACCAGCCGGCTGGCCAGCAGCTCGACGGCGAACACCCGCGCCCGGTCGGTCTCCTCGCTCGGCGTCAGCAGGTCCACCAGCAGCGTCGCGATCCCCGCCCGGTGCAGCGGTTCCGCCGCCGACCGCGCCCGCGGGCTGTACCGGCCGCTGCCGCTGCCGTGCGCGAACACCACGATCCCCGCCGCGCACTCGGGCACCGTCAGCCGCCCGCCGAGCGGCACCGCCCCGGCGAACACGGTGACCTCCTCGTCGCCGGTCGCCGCGTCCGGATCGCCGGGCTCGCCCGCCAGCAGCCGCGCGACCTCCTCGTCCGGGGTCTGCGTGAAGTCCTCGTACCACTGCCCCACCGCGATGAACGCCGCCGGGCACTCCAGGCACACCACGTCGTCGGCGTCCGCCCGCAGCGCCGTCACCACCTGCCGCGCCCCGACCGGCACCGCGACCACCACCCGCCGCGCCCCCGCCGCCCGCGCGGCCGCCACCGCGACCAGCGCGCTCGCCCCGGTCGCCACCCCGTCGTCGACGACGATCGCCGTCCGTCCCGCCAGCGGCACCGGCGACCGGCCGGACCGGAACCGGGCGGCGCGACGGTCCAGTTCGGACCGTTCCGCGGCCTCCACCGC
>NZ_PQHY01000058.1:0-46500 GCF_003385175.1 Amycolatopsis ruanii | reverse complement strand
CAGCAACACCGAACGAGCCGCCGCGCTTGCGCCCTGGCTCGAGCACTACAACACTCAACGCCGCCACAACGCACTCGGCGGCCACCCACCCACCAGCCGACTGCCACCAACCTAACGGCCAAGTACACCTAGCCGGTCTGATCGCTGAAATCGCCGCGTGGCAGCAGTCGCAGGGCCGCACGCACCAAGCTGCGGCTGCCCGTCGTGTCGCGGACGCGTTGCCGATGCTCGCGCGGCGTGCCGCCGATCCGCGCCGGTTCGGAACCGGTCCGATCTCGCGGCTACTGTTGGCCCGGCCATCGGAGAGCTCGGCTAGCCGGAAGCGGGTGACAAAGTCCCGCCCTCTTCGGTGAGCACAACGGCAGGCACGCCTCGTGCGTCGAGTCGCCCGGCAGCTCAGACACCAACCCGAGTCGTTGAGCGGCCGCGAGGTGCGTCCTGAACCCGAGCACGCTCCCGAAGTGTTTCTCCACGTCGCCGTCCGCACGCGCGGCACCCTTGAGGATCGCCAAGACATGAGTCGGGCTCAGCATGGCGCTCAAGCTACTCGAACTGGTGAGGAAGCCACCACGCTTGCCGTGCTCGACGAGCGCGTACTTCGCTCGCTGCCAAAAAGATTGCCTGGCGACGACGCTCTCACCCGCCGATGACGCGACATCCCCTCGGGACGGGATATGGATTACTTTGGCCGGGTCGCGGTCGGGGCGCAGGCCGTGCCAGGGCCGACGTGTCCGGCGTAGAGCAGACGGCCTCGGTCGTCGTGCACGCCGAACAGCAAAGCTCCGAGGGTACCGGTACGGCGGCCCTCGCCGGGGGTCAGTGTCCATGATGCTGTAAGGCGGGCTGGACTGAGGTGGTCGCCTCAACCAGCCGAGTCACGTGTCCAACGGCAGCGGTGCGACGTCCAGTCGGACCACGCATCACGACCCCAGGCGCCCCACCATGCCCTTGGTGGCGGTGAGGACCCCGGCCCACAGCATCGGCGTCTTGCTCAGGCCGACGGTGTTGACCGCATAGGACAGCGCGTAGACGGTGAAGATGGTGCTGACGGAGGCGCTCAGCGCGGCGACGATCACCCCGAGCACGTGGCCCAGTGCTCGCGCAGCAGCACGATCAGCGGCAGCTTGGTGACCTCGCCGGTGCGGACCTCCTGCTCGAACACCGGGGTCTCCTCGACCGTGCGGCGCACCAGGTAGCCGACGAGAACCCATCAGCGCGCTGCCCCAAAACGGCACGCGCCACCCCAGGACAGCAGGACGTCCTGCGGCAGCGCGGCGACCGGGAGGAACACGGCGGTGGCGACGATCTGCCCGGCCTGGGTGCCGCTGAGGGTGAAGCTGGTGTAGTAGGCGCGCTGGTTCTCCGGCGCGTGTTCCAGCGGCATCGAGTTCGCGCTCGCCTGCTCGCCGCCCGCGGACAGCCCCTGCAGCAGCCGCAGCGCGACGAGCATGACCGGCGCGGCGACCCCGGCGGTCTGGTAGCTGGGCAGACAGCCGACCAGCACCGTCGACACGCCCATCAGGAGCAGGGTGAGCACGAGCACCCGCTTGCGCCCGAACCGGTCGCCGAGGTGGCCGAGCAGGATCGCGCCCAACGGCCGCGACACGTAGCCCACGCCGAACGTGGACAGGGCCAGCAACGTGCCGGTCGCCGGGTCCGAGACCGGGAAGAAGATCTTGCCGAACACCAGCGCCGCGGCCGTGCCGTAGATGAAGAAGGCGTAGTACTCGAGAGCGCTGCCGACCCAGGCGGCGAGTGCCGCCTTCCTCGACCGCGCCATGTCGGGCCCTGGCGGGGAAGCCCCCACTGCGACTACGCGGACGTGCGTGAGGGTCGCTCCCTGCGCGGCGTCGCGGTCCTTCTGGCCGGGCGGGCCGGCTTCCCGCCAGGAGAAGCCGGCCCCTCTCGACATCAGGCTTTCCAGGTCGCCTCGTCCGCGTAGGCGTAGGAGGTACCGGATTTCGACAACCAGATTTCGAAGGTGTAGTAGCGCCCGTCCCGGAGACTCCTCACCCCGAACTCGGTTGCGACGCGCTCGACGCAGTTGCCGTTCGTGCCGACCGACGACTCGTCGACCACGGCGTCGTACTCGTCCCAGATCCTCAGGTTCACCTTCCACCCGTCGGCCTCGATGTCGCAGAGCCTGAACCGGTCGCCGTCCACCCGGAACTGCACCCGGCCGCCGGGGTCACTGTCATTCGTGCTCATGCTGTGGTCCCAGGTGGCCGCCGAGGCAGGCGTAGCCAGCACCACCGGTGCTGCCAGCGCAGCCGTCGTCATGGCGAGCAGAGCAGCCCTTCTGCCGGAAATCATCGTGTTCCTTTCATCGCGTACGTCAGTGCACCACATTCCTATCCCCCGACGTCGACGATCCGCTGACGCGCCGCCCGAGCCGCTCACGGAGAAGACCCAGGTCACGGAGTTGAACGAAACCGGTACGGAGCAGCTACGGTTCGCGAAACGAGATCAAGAGGACGAAGCCGCTGATTCACCCGAAGGGAGGAGCTGGCTGCTGTATCAAGTCGCGCTCCGGATGCGTACTGATAAGCAGAAACTTCCTCCGGGAGGTGAGCCATGCGGAGGTATCACGGTGCGCTGCTGATCGGCGCGGCCCTCGCGGGGTGCGCGGGTGGGTCGCCGATTCCCGGCGAACAGCCGGCGGACAGCCCGGCCGAAATCACCACCACGGCAGAGACGACCGGCACGGCCGCGGACCCGACGACGACCCGCACGTCGAAGAGGGAACCGCCGGGGGTTCCGGGCAGCCCGATCGACTACGACAGCACGGTCCGCGCGGCAGGGCCGACCAGCGCGCAGGGTGCGATCCTGCGCCAGCTCGCGCAGTTCTGCGGGCCGGACCGGTGTGGTGTGCGGGTGCGGATCGTCGGTTCCGGCGACTGCGCGACGGACATCTCGCCGGATCCGGTGTACCCGGGCGGGACGATCACCATCACGGCCGCCCCGTGCGAGACCACGGACGAGACGACCACGGAAGAGTCCACTTCGGACACAACTGACTCCGGTGGCTAGGACCCGGCTGTCACCACCCCGCTCCCGGACGCCGCCGCAGTCCGGGCCGGCCAGGGCGCTGCGGGTGGTCGCACCCTGGCCGCGAACGCGACGCTGCTGACCGGCCTGCTGTACTACTTCGGTTTCCTGACCACGCAGGTGTTCTTCAGCTACTTCCGCGTGCACCCGACGACGACCCTGTGCCGTACGGCCGGAGCCCGAGTAATGTACGTCAGGTCAGCGACGGCCGTCGAGGTTCATCCGTGCCTGGAGCCGGCCGAAGTCCGGTCGCCCGTGGGTGTCGAGGTGACCAGTTCGCCGTCGAGCAGCACCGGCTCCGTGACCAGGCCGGGCAGAGTCTGCAGTTCGGGGTAGGCGGCCACGACCGCGGGGATGCCGTCCCACTTCCACTTGAAGGCCCACCGGGGACCCTCCGGTGGCTGGCGGTCGGTGGCCAGCATCGGGGCGACCAGCGCGGGCAGCGGCATGACAGCATCCTCAGCCGCTACGAGCCGCAGTGCACGGGCACTTCCCACGATCGGGTCAACCTAAGACTGGCCCGTCAGCCAGCGGCGGGGTGTGCTCTGCCGTCCGTGGTGTCGGGCTCGGCTCCGACGGCGCGCAGCGCGTCGCCCGGGGTCATGGTCGTGGGGACCAAGCCGATGAGCCCGGCCCGTTCGAGCTGGCGCTGCACCGGTCCGCGGATCGCGGTCAGCACCACCTTCCCGCTGACGTTGCCGGCCAGGTGGTGCAGGTCCTGGAACACGCCGGTGCCCGTGGAGTCGCAGGACGGGACCTCGGTGAGGTCGAGCACGAGGTTGCGACGGCCGGTGTCGATCAGCGCGACGCCCTCGGTGAGCAGGGACGGTGCGGTGACCGGGGTGAGTGCCCCGGTCACCGTCACCACGGCGACGGTGACGCCGACGTGTCTGATGGTGAGCTGCAGCTTCTACCTCATGCTCAAAGTGGGAACGTTACTGCCACTTGCGCACGGGTAGTGGGCCATCGGGCTGACCATGCCGGTCGGTACCGGCGAGCTGGCGGCGCTTGTCCCTGATGTGGCGCAGGCTTTCCTCGAGGGCGGCGACCTCGCCGAGCCACTGTCGGCCGCGGGCTTCGGTGAGCCGGCCGCGGGTGTTGGCTTCGATGCTGTCCAGCGGCGGGGGTCTGGGCCGGGTCCAGGCGCAGGAACGGGCAGCGGATGCAGGCGTGTTCGTGCACGCAGGGGGTGCCGTAGGGGCGGAAGCAGCCGCCGAGCGCGACCCGGCGAAGCTGGAAGTGCGCCTCGAATTCGGCCCACTCGTCGGGGGTGACCTCGCGGTATTCGGCGGAGTCCCGCAGGCTGCGGCGGGGGTCGATCATCTTCCGGTGGGCGGTGAGACGTCGGCGGGGAAGACGGCGGTGTAGCCGCGGGTGGTGTCCAGGTCCAGGTGACCGAGCAGGGTGGCGGCGATGTGCAGGGGCAGGCCGGCGCCGACGAGTTCGGTGGTGAACAGGCGACGGAAGTCGTGCGGGGTGAACCGGACCGGTTCGCCGTTGTCCTCCAGCCCGGCGGCCTCGGCCGTGACGTTGAGGATGGTGCGGATGCAGCTGCCGGAGAGCACCTCCTGGCGGGCACCGACCGGGCGGGAGAACAGGTGCGGTAGGGGCGCGCCGTGGACGCGGTCCTGGGTGTCGTAGCGGATGGACAGCGGGATCCGCCCGTCGGTGCCGCGGACCCGGCGCACGATGGTGAGCAGCACCGTGACCAGTTCCGGGGCCATCGGGATGAGCCGCTCGATGTCGAGTTTGGAGGGCACGATGTGCAGCAGCGGCACCACGGTGCCGGTGGTCGGCGGGGTGTAGTGGCGCAGCGAGAGCTGGGTCAGCTCCATCGCCTCCTCGATCCGGCAGCCGGTCAGCCGCAGCGTCTCGATCAGCGCCCAGGCCCAGAAGCAGTCCGCTTCCAGAGCGGTGACGTCCAGGTGTGTGCCGTCCGGTCCGCGCAGCCAGATGCGGGAACGCCGTTGGCGCAGGTACAGCGGCGGCGGGTCGTGGCGGACGTAGGTGACGCCGTCGACCACGACCTGTTCGTCGTGGCCGGTGCCTCCGGCGGCGGCCAGCAGCCGCACCGACCAGTCCCGCCGTGCCGTTGCGGTGGCGACCAGCTTCGGCAGCAGCGGGGTGAGCACGCGGGTGCGTTGCTGGGTACGGGCCTGCTGGTGACGTTTGGCCTTACGCAGCGCCCGCACGTCGGTGTCCCGCACTGGGGACGGGGCGGCCCACACACCCCAGCGAGCCGGCTCGTCCAGGGCCCGTCGCTGTAGGTCCCGGTAGAACCCGCGGACCCGGAACAGCAGGCTGTGCACGTCGCGGCGGGGCTGCCCGGTCGCGGTCAGCTTGATGCGGCGTCGCCACTCGGTGACCACCTCGGGGGCCAGGCGCAGATCCTGCTGGTCGGGGTTGGTCTGCAGGATCTCCCACCAGAACGCCCGGCCGAGGGTGTGGGCGTAGCGCAGCCAGCTGCCGTAGTCCAGACCCGGCCGGACCTCGGTGAGGTAGTCGATCAGCACGTCCCGCACCGGGCTGGGCGGCAGCCCGTAGCGGGCCAGGATCCCGGCCGGGTCGTGCTGGCGGCTGTTGCCCTTGGCCGTCCACACCGCGCGCAGCGTCGGGGGTTCCCCGGCCAGCGGGCCGAGCGCGACGAGCAGCTCCCACGCCAGGTGCTCGCGCCGGTGCCGCCCGGAGGTGCGCACCAGATCGGCGTAGGTCAGCAGGTCCTCACCGGACAGTTGCCGGCATCACCCGCACCACGGCGAACTCGCCTGCGTCGTGCAGCACCGGGAACTTGCGAACAACGTGCTGAAATGGGAGTTGAGCAGGAACGAATACGACGGCCGCAGTACCCGGCCCAGCAGCAGCCACAACAGCCCCGCCGCTCCCGATACCGGTTCGCGCCAACCCCCGCGGCGACCGCGTGGTCCAGCCAGGACCGCGGCGCCTCGTCCGCGCCGCTGGCCAGCCACCGCTGCTCCCAGTCCTGGCCGGGAAACTGCGCCAGCCACCGAGCAGCCGACGCGTCGCGGTGGCCTGTGGGACCACCGTGGCCGGCTGCGGCAGAACCGGTCCCAACCGCTGCCGCAGCACCTCGACCACCACCTCGGGCTCGGCCGTGAGCAGGTCCGCCCCGGGAGAACCAGGCGGCCGCGGCGGCGGGGTGCGTCCGGCATCGTAGGCGGGCAGCGGGTGAACGCTGCCGTTGACCGCGAACCGCTCGTCGGCGGCCAGCGGCGGCACCGTCGGCGGCGCCGCGGACACGGTCGTCGCCGGTCCGGTCACTGGTCCAGCCCCAGTAACTCGGCCAGCTCGGTCTCGTCGTAGCCCGCCGGCACGGCCAGCGGCTGCGCCGCGGCCGCCCGGCGGCGCTCGTGCAGGTCGGCCAACTTCGCGATCAGGTCCTGCAGTCGGGGTTGCAGGTAGATCTGGGTGCTGGTCACCGAGGCGTGCCGCAGAATGGTCTGCACCTCCACCAGCGAGAAGTTCGGATCGTTGGCCATCCGGATCGCTGCGGTGTGGCGCAGGTCGTGCAGCGAGTAGTTCGTGCCCAGCAGCGCGTTCGCCCGCACCAGCACCGCCCTGGTGGCGTGAAGGTCAACGGCCGCCGCGGCTGCCGCAGCGTCCACCACACCGGCCCCGTCACCGGGCCGTCCTGCCCGCTCTCAGCCAGATACAGTGCCAGCCACACGAACGCGTCCGCTGACGCCGGCACCTCCTCCAGGCTCCGCGAGCCCTTCGAGATCACCTTGATCGTCTTGCAGCCGTAGTCGATCCACTCGTGCCGCAGCCCCAGCAACTCCGAGGCGCGCACGCCGCTGGACAACCACATCGCCACCATCGCCCGGTCCCGGTGACACCGCAGCGCCGAGAACAACGCCTCCGCCGCGCCGTCGGGCAGGCTGCGCGGCAACGTCTTGGGCACCTTCTGCCGGTAGGCCGCCCGCCGCTGCCGCCGCACCGGCTCCAGCGGGCTCTGGTGCGCCGGCAGCCGGCCACCACTCGGCCCGCGTTGCTGCGGCACCGGATTCACCAACGGTCCCAGGTCCATGTCCAGCGCGAAGGCGTAGAACGCGTGCAGCACCGTCAACTGGTGGTTGATCGTGCGCGGCGCGTACCCGCGGGGTACGGCTTGCCCGTCACCGCGTTGACCGTCCCCAGCGGAGCGAATTCTCGCCGGGGAAGGCGAGCCCGTGCCGGGAGGCCGGCGCCGGGTGCGGGCACGCCCGATGGGGCGAGGCGCGCTGCCGCGACTGCGCCTGTGGCGCTCATCTGCGAGCGGCCCCCGCGGCGTGCAGCCGTGCGGGCCCGGCCGGCCGCCCCTACGATCGCGGCATGCGCCTTGATCTGAGTGGGAAGACGGCCCTGGTCACCGGTTCGACGCAGGGGATCGGCGCGGCGATCGCGCTCGGACTGGCCCGCGCCGGCGCCCGGGTGGGCGTCAACGGCCGCAACGCGGACAAGGTCACGAAGGCGATCGAGCAGCTGACCGCCGAGGTGCCCGACGCGCAGGTGGTGCCGGTGGTCGCCGACATCGCGAGCGAGCGGGGTGCGCGGGAGGTCACCGAGCAGTTGCCGCGCACCGACATCCTGGTCAACAACCTGGGCATCTTCGGCTCGGCCGACCCGCTGGAGATCAGCGACGACGAGTGGCGCCGGTACTTCGAGGTGAATGTGCTCGCCGCGGTGCGGCTCACCCGCGCCTACCTGCCGGGCATGACCGAGCGGGGATGGGGCCGCATCCAGTACATCGCGAGCGACTCGGCGATCGTGATCCCCGCCGAGATGATCCACTACGGCATGTCGAAAACGGCTCTGCTGGGCGTTTCCCGCGGTTTCGCCAAGGCTGCCGCCGGAACCGGGGTGACCGTGAACGCCGTCCTCGCCGGACCCACGCACACCGGCGGCGTCGAGGACTTCGTGTACGAACTCGTCGACCGCGACCTGCCGTGGGACCAGGCGCAGCAGGAGTTCATGCGGAAGCACCGGCCGCAGTCGTTGCTGCAGCGCCTGATCGAGCCCGAGGAGATCGCGAACATGGTGGTGTACCTCAGCTCGCCGCAAGCCTCGGCGACAACGGGAGCGGCGGTGCGAGTGGACGGCGGCTACGTGGACTCGATCGTGCCCTGATCCATCGTGCCCTGACCGTGCGTGCCCGGACCCTCGTGCCCGGACCGCGGGGAGGCACCACGCCCGAGCCGATCGCAGCCCGGGCGCCGCGCGGCGGGCTGTGGCGACCAGTGGCCTCTCCCCACCGGACAGCAGTGCGAAACGCCGTCGAGGCAACGAAAGTCGTGGCAGACGCATGGTGGTGGATCCCTTCCCCCGGTTGGTGCGATCAGGCTAGCGGGACCCACCGACAAAAACCGGGCGCGCGGATCGTCACGACGCGGGTGCAGGCTTTTTGAGCACTTCGGTCAGGGCCGCGATGCTGTGGTCCGCGTGGCCGGCGTCGACGGCCCGTTGCAGCAGTTCGTGGAACGGCGCCTGCCAGGACACGTCGATGTTCGCCTCCGCGCCCAGTTCCGCGTCGTGCGCCGCACCCGCCAGGAAGAGCGCGACGGTCGACATCGGCTTCGTGTAGTCCCCGCTGTCGATCTCCCGCGCGAACACCGGCAGAACGGAACCGATCATCTCGAACCACTTGACCGTGAACCGCACCAGCGTGCTCGCGTCGAGTCCGCGCGCCTGCACGGCGGCCGCACCCTGGAAGAAACCGACGAGCGCCGGGAGCAGGGTTCCACCGACCGCCATCTCGTACAGCGCGGCCAGGTCGGGTTCGTCGCCCAGGTGCACGGTGTCGCCGCCCAGCACTTCCAGCGTCGTCCGGTGTTCGTCGAAGACGGCCTTGTCCCCGGCGTAGTACAGGAGCGTGCCCGGTTTCCCGACCGCCGGAGGTACGTCCTTGACCGCCCCGTCGAGGAACCGCGCGCCGTGACCGCCGGCCCAGGCGGCCATCTCGCGGGCGCCGGCCGGGGAACCGCTGTTCAGGGTGACCAGCGCCCGGCCCCGCAGCGCCGGGCCTGCCGGGGCCAGGGCCGCGACGGTGTCGTCGTAGGTGGTCAGGCAGGCGATGACCAACGGACTGGCGGCGATCGCGTCCTCGATCGCCGCCGCGTGCACGGCGCCCTTCGCGACCAGGGGTGCCGCCCGGGCGGCGGTCCTGTTCCACACGGTGGTCGGGTGTCCCGCGGCGACGAACGCCCCGGCCAGCGCCGTCCCCATCGAACCCAGGCCGATGACGGTGACGGGGGTGCGTGCGTGCTCGGTCATGTGCTTCCTCCAGTGCTCGTGGTGTGGCACCGCGATCCTGGGTTTTCGCGTACATTTCCTCAAGTACCGACATTTTTCGCGGGTACTGACAAATGTGTCTGTGAGGATGTGAATGAAGACACCGACCTTCACCTGCGGGCTCGATGCCGCCATCGCCGTCATGGGAGGGAAGTGGAAGGGGCTGATCCTGTTCGCGCTCCAGGACGGGCCGTTGCGGTTCGGCGAGCTGCGACGCGCCGTGGCGGGGATCAGTGAGCGGGTGCTGATCCTGCAGCTCCGCGAGATGGAGGCGACCGGTCTGCTGCATCGCGAGGTCTACCACCAGGTTCCGCCGAAGGTCGAGTACTCCCTCACCGGCTTCGGCCGTTCGCTCAACAGCGCGCTCGCCCCGCTCGGGGAGTGGGGCGAGGCACACCTCGACCGCATCGAGGCCATCCCCTGGGACCAGGTTCGCTGATCCCGCGGCCCGGCGCCCTTGCGCATACCTCGTTGCCGTAGCCGGACCTCACCTCCTAGACTGACGGCGTGATCACCGGAACGGCCGCGCGCCACACACGGGAAGGCGATCCGGTGACGGTCTGATCGGCTCGCGTGGACCGCCGGGAGCATTCGCTTCCGCGCTGTTCACCCAACCGATCGAAAGGACTCCCTTGACCGTCACCTTCAACCACACCATCATCGCCGCCAAGGATCGCCACGAGTCGGCCCGCTTCTTCCGCGAACTGCTGGAAGTCGCCGAAGCCCCGTCGTGGGGGCCGTTCGTCAACGTCATGCTCGACGGGGGTGTGTTGCTGCAGTTCGCCGAACCGCCGGTGGAGATTCAGATGCAGCACTACGCCTTCCTCGTCGACGACGAGCTGTTCGACCGCGCCTACGCGCGGCTCGTCGAGCGGGGGATCGAGCACTGGGCGGATCCGCAGACGACCCGCCCCGGGCAGATCAACCACGAGCACGGCGGGCGGGGTGTCTACTTCAAGGACCCCGCCGGGCACGCGATCGAGATCATCACGCGGCCGTACCTCTAGCGTCGTGGTGGGGCGGGCGTGCCGGCCGGAGCCGAGCACGCCCGCCGTCCGCGCCGGCAGCCGGACCGCGGCGAGACCGGCCGAGCTGCGCAGGAAGGGCTGGGCGGCCACCGATCAGCAACAATGGCGCCATGGGCTTCTACGCGAACCGGATCCGGCCCCGCATCATCGACCTGGCCTGTGGCGCCGCGCCGGCGCGGCCGCACCGGGAACGCACCTGCGCCGGGTTGCGGGGCCGGGTGCTGGAAATCGGCTTCGGATCGGGCCGCAACGTGCCCTTCTACCCGGCGGCGGTGACCGAGGTCGTCGCCATCGAGCCCCTGGACGCCGCTTGGCGGCTCGCGAGCGGACGGCTGGACGGTTCCACCGTGCCGGTCGAGCGGGCCGGCCTGGACGGGCAGTCGCTGCCGGTGCCCGCGCACAGTTGCGACACGGCGCTGTCCACCTGGACGCTGTGCGCGATCCCGGACGCCGGCGCCGCGTTGCGCGAGGTCCGGCGAGTCCTCAAACCCGAGGGCACCCTGCACTTCGCCGAACACGGCCTCGCCCCCGACGCGGACGTCCGGCGCCGGCAGCGCCGGCTGGACCCGGTGCAGCGGGCGGTGTTCGGCTGCCGGCTCACCAACCCGGTCGCAGACCTGCTGACCGGGGCCGGTTTCCTGATCCGGGAGATCGACGTGTTCTACGAGCAGGGCGCACCGCGGCCGTTCGGCGCGCAGTCGGTCGGGGTCGCCGTTTCGCCCTGATCAGGCGGTCAGCCGTGCCACCAGCTCCGTCAGCGCCCGGCCCAGCGGCAGGTCCACCCGCACGGTCGCGTACTTGTCGCCGCGCGTGGGGCCCTGGTTGATGATCGCCACGGGCTTGCCGGCCTCGGCGGCGCGGCGCACGAACCGCAGGCCCGACATGACCGTCAGGGACGAGCCCAGCACCAGCAGTGCGGACGCCTGCTCCACCAGCCGGTAGCAACGGTCCACACGCGACGGTTCGACGTTCTCGCCGAAGAAGACCACGTCCGGTTTCAGCACCCCGGCGCAGTCGCGGCACGGCACCACCCGGAAGCCCCGCACGTCGTCGTCGGACAGGTCGGCGTCGCCGTCCGGGTTGACCCGCGTCGCGGTGGCCGTGAAGTCCGGGTTCGCCGCGCGCAGGCGGCGGTCCAGCTCCTCGCGCGGCGTCCGCGACCGGCAGGACAGGCACACCACCCGGTCCAGGCTGCCGTGCAGCTCGACCACGTCCGGCGTGCCGGCGGCCTGGTGCAGACCGTCCACGTTCTGCGTGATCACACCCCCGACCACGCCCACGGCCCGCAGCGCCGCGACCGCGCGGTGACCGTCGTTGGGCCGCGCCCGGGCGATCGTGCGCCAGCCGAGGTGGCTGCGCGCCCAGTACCGGCGCCGCGCGTGCTCCGCCGCGACGAACTCCTGGTACGTCATCGGCGTGTGCCGCCGCAGGCTGCCGGTCTCGCCGCGGTAGTCCGGGATCCCCGACTCGGTGGACAGCCCGGCGCCGCTCAGCACGACCGCACCGCCCGTGCCGGCGATGCGGACCACGTCGTCCAGGCTGGTCGTGCGGGGCAGCGGCTCGCCCGCCGGCGTCCAGCTCAGGGTCGGTCGCGTCCGCACCCCACGAGTGTACGTGCGGGAAATCCGGTTGGCCGCCGCGCGCGGGCGCTGCGATCATCCGGCCGTGTCCCTCCTGCGCTGGCAGTTCGACCTGACCTGGTCCCTCGCGGACCTGCACCTGAGCGCGCTCACCCCGGCGGACTTCCGCTGGGAGCCCGGCCCGCTGACCTGGCACGTCCGCCCCGCCGCGGACGGGTGGACGATCGACTGGGCCGACACCGAACCCGACCCCGTGCCGGTGCCCACCATCGCCTGGATCACCTGGCACGTCGGCTGGTGGTGGAGCGTGGCCCTGGACCACGCGCACGGCCTCCCGCCCCGCGAGCGCGAGGCGGTCGGCTGGCCCGGCGACGAGAACGCCGTGGCCTGGCTGCGTGAGCTGGCCGCCGACTGGGGCGGTGTCCTCGACCGGCTGTCCGAAATGGACGCTCCGGCGGCCTTCCCGTGGCCTCCCGAGGCCGGGCTGACCGTGGCGCACCAGGCCGCGTGGGTCAACGCCGAGCTGATGAAGAACGTCGCCGAGATCGGGCAGCTGCGCCTGCTGCGGGCGGCTCAGGCCACGTCGGGCTGAAGCCCCCGACGGACGATGTCCAGGTACTCGCTGATGGCGTCCCGGTTGCGGGTGAGGCAGTCGATGCGGCGGGTCATCCGGTCGCGCTCGCGTTCCAGCGTCGCCAGCATCTCCGGGGTGGCTTCTGGGAAGTAGATGGTGCGTGGCTTGTCCAGGCACGGCAGGATCTGGTTGATGATGCGCGTGGGCAGCCCGGCGTCGAGCAGGCCGCGGATCTGCAGCACCCGGTCGACGTTGTATTCGTCGTAGTCGCGGTAGCCGTTCGGCAATCGCCGGGACACGATGAGCCCCTGCTCCTCGTAGTACCGCAGCAGGCGGCGGGGCGTTTCGGTGCGTTGCGACAGCTCCCCGATGCGCATGTGGTTCCCCTCACAGCGATTTGACCTTCACATCTGTGTGATGGTTTCAGCATAACGCCGTGATCGATGTCCTGACTCCCACCAGACTCCCGCTGCGGTCCCTGCTGGCGCTGACGACCGCGGCGTTCATCACCGTCCTCACCGAAGCCCTGCCCGCCGGCGTCCTGCCGGCGATGAGCGCGGACCTGCGCGTCGGCGAGTCCGCGATGGGGCAGGCCGTCACGATCTACGCGATCGGCACCGCGCTCGCCGCGATCCCGCTGTCCGCCGCGACGGCCGGCTGGAGCCGCAAGCGCCTGCTGCTCGCCGGGGTGGCCGGGTTCGCCGTCGCCAACACCGTCACGGCTGTCTCCGGTGTCTACGCGCTGACCATGGCCGGCCGGTTCGCCGCCGGGGTGGCCGCCGGGGTGGTGTGGGCGCTGCTCGCCGGCTACGCGCGGCGGGTGGCGCCGGAACACCTGCAGGGCAAGGCGATCGCGGTCGTGATGGCCGGGATCCCGCTGGCGCTGTCGCTGGGCGTGCCGGCCGGCACCTTCCTCGGCGAGGCCGTCGGCTGGCGGGTGACGTTCGGCGTGATGTCGGTGATCGCCGTCGTGCTGATCGCCTGGATCCTCGCGGCCGTGCCCGACCAGCCGGGGCAGCGCGACGGCTCCCGGATCCCGGTGCGGCGCGCGGTCGCGGTGCCGGGTGTGGCCTCGGTCCTGGTCGTCACGCTCGTGTTCGTGCTGGCGCACAACGTCCTCTACACCTACCTCGCGACGTTCCTGCACGGCGTCCGCGTCGACGCGGTGCTGCTCGTGTTCGGGATCGCGTCGGTGCTGAGCATCGTGATCGTCGGCGCGCGCATCGACCGGCAGCTGCGGGAGCTGACGATCGTCGCGACGGTGCTGGTCGCCGTCGCCGCGGCGATGCTGGCCGTGCTGTCCGGCAGCGCGGTCCTCGTCTACCTCGCGGCCGCGCTGTGGGGCCTGGGCTGGGGCGGCGTGCCGACGCTGCTGCAGACCGCCGCCGGGAACGCGGGCGGCGAGGCGGCCGACACGGCGCTGGCCGCGCTGGTGACGCTGTGGAACGCGGCCATGGCCGGGGGCGGCGTGGTCGGCGGGATCCTGCTCGACGCGTTCGGGCCCGGTGTGTTCCCGTGGACCGTGCTGGTGCTGCTCGTGCCCGTGCTGGTCGTCGTCCTCGGCGCCCGCAGGCACGGCTTCCCGGCTAGTTCGTGATCGTCACGTCCTCCGTCGCGAGGACGAGTTCGCAGCGCACCGGACCGTCGCCGACCCGCACCGGGACGGCGACGGTCCGGTAGCCGTGCTTGGCGACGGCGAGCGCGTAGCGGCCCGGCAGCAGGCCGGTCACCTCGAACGAGCCGTCCGCGCGGGAGGTGACGCTGCCCGCGACCTCGCCGCGCTCGTCGGCGGCGATCAGCAGCGCGCCGGCCACGCCGACGATGCCGGTGATGCGGCCGGTCGCCGACAGCGTGAAACCGGCTTCGCCCGGTCCGCTCACCGGCGCCGCCTCCGGCTGGTAACCGGCGGCCGAGCAGACCAGCACGTGCTCGCCGCCCGGGATGTTCAGCGAGTACCGGCCGTTCGCGTCCGTGGCGGTGGTGCCGGTCTGCTGCCCGTCCTTGCTGATCAGGGTCACCGCCGCGCCTTCCAGGACACCGCGCGCGGAGCGCACCACGCCGGTCAGCAGCGTCTCCGCCGGACGCGCGCGGCCCGGGATGAAGCACGCGATGAGCAGCGCGGCCACGCACGCGGCGCAGCCGATCAGGAACGTGGCGCGGAACCCGGTCAGGCTGGGCACCGGGGTGCCGCCGAAGTCGATCGTCATGCCCGCGAGCACCATGCCGACCACGGCGCTCGACGACGACGTGCCGATCGAGCGCATCAGCGTGTTGAGGCCGTTGGCCGCCGCGGTCTCGGTGGCCGGCACTGCGCTCATGATCAGGCTCGGCATGGCCGCGTAGGCGAGGCCGACACCCGCCCCGGCCATCGCGGAGAAGATCGCCATCTGCCAGCCCGCGCCCATCAGCATCAGGCCCAGCCCGTAGCCGGCGCCGAGCACGGTGATGCCGCACAGCAGCGACACCTTCGGCCCGCGCGCGGCGATCAGCCGGGCGGCCACCGGGGACATCGCCATCATCAGCAGGCCCGACGGCGCGACGCACAGCCCGGCGACCACCATCGACAACCCGAGTCCGTAGCCGGTGCCCGCGGGCAGCTGCAGCAGCTGCGGCGGCACCAGCTGGGTCGCGTAGAGCGCGAAGCCGACCATGATCGAGGTCAGGTTGGTGAGCAGGACCGGGCGGCGCGCGGTCGTGCGCAGGTCGACCAGTGGTTCGGCGGTGCGCAGCTGCAGGAAGCCCCACGCGACGAACAGCACCACCGCCGCGACGCCGAAACCCAGGGTGCGCGTGCTGCCCCAGCCCCAGTCGCCGCCCTT
Source organism: Amycolatopsis ruanii (assembly GCF_003385175.1). Lineage (NCBI taxonomy): Bacteria > Bacillati > Actinomycetota > Actinomycetes > Pseudonocardiales > Pseudonocardiaceae > Amycolatopsis > Amycolatopsis ruanii. The sequence goes on along the minus strand of NZ_PQHY01000058.1, from coordinate 31,166 downwards.
GGAGATCGCCAGCAGCAGGCACACCAGCGCCGCGGACACCCCGATCGCGCCGGGCAGGTCGAAGCGGCCGGGGGAGCGGACCGCCGACTCCGGCACCACGAGCACGATCAGCACGAGGCTGACCAGCCCGAGCGCGGCCGCGCCGAGGAACAGGATGTGCCAGTCGAAGTGCTCGGCGACCAGTGCCGCGGCCGGGAGCGCGAGCGCGCCGCCGATGCCCAGCGACGAGCTCATCAGGCCGACCGCGCCGCCCAGCCGCTCCGGCGGCAGCTCGTCGCGCATGATGCTGATGCCCAGGGGGATCGCGCCGATCGCGAAGCCCTGCAACCCGCGGCCGATCATCATCGGCAGCAGCTCGGTCGTCAGGCCGCACACCAGGGAGCCCGCGACCTGCAACGACAGCGCGACGATCATCATCCGGCGCTTGCCGTACATGTCGCCGAGGCGGCCCAGCACCGGGGTGGCGACCGCGCCGGTGAGCAGGGTGATCGTGATGACCCACGCGGTGTCGGAGCTGGAGCTGCGCAGCAGCGACGGCAGGTCGGCCAGCAGGGGCACCATGAGCGTCTGCATGACGGCGACGACGACACCGCCCAGCGCGAGCACCGCGGTGAGGCGGCCGGGAGACGGGGACATGCGGCTCCGGAGTTCGTGCGCGGATGGTTGCTTGCTGAAAGTACCTTCCGGAACGTCCGGTGCCGAGTGAGTTGTCCCGAAGCTCACTGGAAACCCCGGCGGCGGGCCCGTCCGCGCGCAGCCCGCCGCCGGGGTGGCTCAGCTCTTCGGCACGCCGAGGGCGCGCTCGAAGCCCGGGGGGACCACCACGTCGTCGCGGGTGAGGTCGTGGATCGAGGACTTGCCGAGGCCGAGGATGGCCGAGTCGATGCCGCCGCGGAGGATGTCCAGCACGTTCTCCACCCCGGCCTGCCCGTTGGCGGCCAGGCCCCACAGGTAGGCGCGGCCGATCAGCACCGCCTTCGCGCCCAGGGCGAGCGCCTTGACGACGTCGCTGCCGCGCCGGATGCCGCCGTCCAGCAGCACCTCGACGTCACCGCCCACGGCGTCCGCGATCGCCGGCAGCGCGCGGATCGGGGCCGGGGTGCCGTCGAGGTTGTTGCCGCCGTGGTTGGACACCGAGATCGCGGTGACCCCCGCGTCCACGGCCCGCTTGGCGTCGTCCACGCGCATGACGCCCTTGAGCATGAACGGCCCGCCCCACTGCTCGCGCAGCCACGCCACGTCCTCCCAGGTCGGCAGCGGCGTCTGCATCCACTCGCCGTACGCGCCGAACAACGTGGGCGCCGTGCCGCCGGGCGGGGTCAGGTTCGGCGTGGTCAGGTCGGGCAGCTTGCGGGTCTTCGCGAAGTCCCACAGCCACTTCGGCCGGGTGATGCCCTCCGGCGCGAACCGCACCATCGCCTTGAGGTCCAGCCGCTCCGGGATGACCGGGCTGCCCCAGTCGCGGCCGTTGGAGAACGACCAGTCCAGCGTCATGATCAGCCCGACCGCCCCCGCGGCGCGGGCGCGCTCCATGCGCTGCACGAGCACGTCGCGGCTGCCGACCCAGTACATCTGGAAGAAGGTCTGCGGGTTGACCGTCGCGACCTCCTCGATGGACTTGCTGGCGAACGAGCTGAGGCTCATCGCGGTGCCGCGCGCGGCCGCGGCACGGGCCACGGCCACCTCGCCCTCGGGGTGCACGGCCTGGACGCCGGTGGGGGAGATGATCACCGGCAGCGCGACCGGCTGGCCCATCACGGTGGTGCCCAGCTCGCGCTTGTCGGACAGGCCGGCGACGTGCGGGGCGAACCCGAGCTCGGCGAACGCCGCGACGTTGTCGTCGACGGTGATGCCGCGTTCGGAACCAGCCACCAGGGCGCCGTAGACGGACTTGGGCAGGCGCTTCTTCGCCCGCCGCTGTGCCTCGGCCACCGTCTCGAACCAACCGTTGGACATCTCGCCACTCCGCCTCGCCTGTGAGGGACATCATTTTGGCACTTGATGCCATATTAGGCCACACGGGGTCGCCGGACGCAAGACCGGGCTTTCCGCCGTTGTCCGGTCACGGTTAGATCGAGCGGGTGTCCTCTTTCCAGCCGGACGAGCCGGTCGCGCACGTGGACGTGCACGTGGAGCACCTGCCCGGCGCGACGCTGGTGCGCGTCGCCGGCGAACTCGACCACCTGACCGCCCCCGCGTTCGAGGCCGTCGCCCTGCCCGCGGCGCGCGCCTGCGCCGAGCGGCTGGTGATCGACTTGAGCGAGGTGAGTTTCCTGGCCTCGGCGGGGATCGCGGTCGTGCTGGCCGCCGGGATGGCGGCCCCGGGCCGCGTGCACGTGGTGGTCGGCTCCGGCTTCACAAGGCGCCCACTGGAGATCACCGGAGCCGACGAAATCGTCCGACTGCGCACGACGCGCGAGGAGGCGCTGGCGGAGGATTAGGGCCTGTCCGCATGGCGACGGCCCAGCCGGGCCGGGCTGGAGGTGCCGCGCCGCGGCCGGCCGGGTGCGGCGGCGATCGGCAGGCACTCCATCGCCGCCGACCACTCCGGCCACCCAAGCACGAGGCGATCCACCTGGCGGGCGAGCAGCGTCTGCGACGGTGACCCGGCGCGGCCTACTCCGCGATCACCGTCCTGACCGGATCCAGGCCGCCTCAAGGAGCGACCGGCTCGTGCGGACCCGGCTCACGCCGGCACTCCCTCCATGATCTGGTATCGCCTGGGCCAGTGGGACCAGTAGGCGCCGGTGTAGCCCAGCTCGGTCAGCCGCAGGAGGAACGGGTTGTCCGCGTAGTTGTTGTCCTCCGGGCTGAGACCGGGACGTGTCGGCAACATGACCCGGAGCCGGTCCTGGTGGGGGACGTAATCCCACAGGAGCTCGAGGGCGTGGTCATAGCGCTGGCCGGGGCCGCGTTCGTCGTCGCCGCGAAGTTCCGGGGAAAAGTAGTAGACAGGGCGGAACCCGCCCGCGCGGTCGAACATGAACTGCCGCTCATAAGTCACGGTGTCGGTGCACTGGTTCAGCGGAGTCAGCACGATCGGTTCGTCGGCATCGTTGGACTGCAGGCCGGGTACCGGCACCGAGCCCATGCTCGCGGCAGCCAGGCGGCGTCCCAGCGGCGAGTACGGGAACACGCGAATGCCCAGCGTGTAGCCAACGACCGTCGCGTCGAGCGACTGGAAGTCCTCGACGCACGCGCGCATCGTCTCGGGAGTTTCGCCGGGCATGCCGAGCAGGGCTTCCACCATGGTGGCCATGCCGTACTCGGATGCCCACTGGCACACCCTCCGGACGTCCTCGAAGGTGTAGAACCCGGTGCCGCCCGCGCTCACCTTCCAGCCGCTGAGCAGTTCGGGGCGCGAATGGTCCGGAGCCACGTTGATACCGGCGCAGCCCGCTTCGGCGAGCAGCGCCGCGTATTCGGCATCGAAGGGTGCCGGTTGTACGTAGATCCACAGGCGCAGATCGTGCAGCGGGGACGAGGAGTCGCGGGACTTGCGCCGGATGATCTCCCGCAGAACCGCCTTGCTGTGAGCGATGTTCAGGTTGAACTCGCTGTCCGTCGTGTGCAGGTCCTGAACGCCTTGCGACAGCAGGCTCTCGATCTCGTCGACCACCGCGGTCTCGGCCCGGCGCGCGAATCGGTTGCCCTTGGCGTCCGGTTCCACGCAATGGGTGCAGGCGAAGGTGCACCCGTTCTTCGTCAGAATGTTGCCCAGCCCGCCACGGCGGAAGTAGGCGAAGTTGTCGACGCGATCTGCCCGCCCTGAGTGCCGGCGGTACGGCGCCGCACGCTGAACCAGCGACACTCGCGCGGTGGTGGCCGAGCTGTCGCCGTGGGGAATCTGCCGCACACCCGCTGGCCCGTTGTTGATGATCAGCCCGGGAACGGTTTCCGGTGGGTTGGCGCTCGCTACCGCTTCGGCGAGTTGCACCAGTGTGAACTCGCCTGGCCCCTTGACGCCGTACTCGATTCCGAAGTAATCGACCAGCGCGTACGGCATGGACGAGAATCCGACGCCACCCGCGACCACCGGCGCCGTCGTCCTCGTCCGGATGCAGTCGATGATCTCCTTGTGGGAATCCAGGAACACTCGTTGTTCCTGCGGGTAGATCGTGTCGGTGTTCCTGATCGTCACTCCGATCAGCATCGGTTGCCTGCGCTGGAAGTAGGACGTGACGGCGTCCGGCCAGTGGTCGCGCTCGAACGTGAGATCCAGGACTTCGACGTCGAACCGCGCGTCCTCGAGGGCGGTCGTCAGGATGTCGAGCGCGTAGGGAGTGATCGGTGGATGCACCAGGTTCGGGTTGACGAGCGTGACCAAACCCCTTGCCATTGTTCCCCCAGTTTCGTGGTACCGACGGTATTCGTTCCCTCGTCGCCGAATCAGCATGCAAAGGATTCGTGCTACCGGGTAGGGGCCAACAACACCAGGGCCTCCGCCGAACAGGTGAACTGTTCTTCTCCACCCCGGGCGAGCCGCCGCACCGCGTCGCGGTGCGGTAGGGCGCTCGGTATCGTCGTTACCGGCAGGGTCAGCGCGGATCCGAGGGACCAGGCTGTCCAGGCACGCGAGGAACCGATGGATGAGCTGCCGCTGAAGCGATTCGAGTACTACCACACCACCAGAGTGGACGAGTCCCGGGACAAGACCGCTCGGATGATGAGGTCGCACCGGCTCGTCCCGCTCGACCGGCGTGCCTCCGGGTTCGAAGCACGGCATCATGTGGCCCCGGTGGGCAAGGCTTCCCTGCACTACGTCAGCTACGGGCGGGACGACACGCACGTCATCCCCGGGCCGCTGGAAACCTTCTACGTCCTGATGATCCCGCACAACGGGCGGTGTGTCGTCAACACAGGGCATCGCAGCCGGGTCATCACTCCCGGAACCGCAGCCCTGATCTCGCCGGACGACGAACTGGACATGGTGTGGGAACGAGGTTGCGGCCAGCTTATGGTCAAGTTGCCAACGGATGTCGTGATCGGCAGGCTCGAGTCCCTTCTCCACCGGTCGATCGCTGCACCGCCACGGTTCGAGCCGTTCGTCGACCTCCGCAGTGGTGGGGGCAGGCAGCTCTGGAACCTCGTCCAGGGCATCACCGACGGGTTGAACGTGGACGATCCGTTGCTGGCACACCACGGCATGCTCTTGACTGTCGAGCAGATGCTCACCACTACCGTCCTCTACACGCAGCACCACAGCTATTCGGATGAGCTCACACGAGTCGAGACGTCTATGGCTTCCCATGTCGTCCGGAAGGTGGCCGACTTCGTGGAAGAGATCTCGGTCCTGCCCTCGACCACCGCGGAGCTGGCTGTGGTCGCGGGAGTCAGCGAACGATCACTGCAGCGTGCTTTTCGCGCCGAGCTGGGTGTTTCACCGATGCGTTATGTGAGCGAAGTTCGACTGCGGCGGGTACATGAGGAGTTGCTGCGCGCGGACCAGGCGCAGAACGTCACTGTGACACAGATCGCAGCTCGGGTAGGGGTGTCGAATTTCGGCCGATTCGCCCGGGCGTACCGGGAGCGGTACGGGGAACTCCCCTCCGAGACGAAGCGTCGTGCCAGGATGGCCCCGTTGGCGCGAAGTGGACAAGAACCTGTCGGCAACTGAATAGGTCTTCGCCGTTTCCGTTCCTAACGTGGGATGGTGACTCCTCGCTCCCACGTACCGCAGATTTCGCGCGGCTCCACCGCCATCGGCTCGTTGATCAGGATTTCACGCTCGCAACTCGGGTACAGCCAGTACCGGCTGGCTGAGGAGTTGCTGGACGTCTCGGGCAACTCGGCGATCACGCGCGAGCAGGTCGCCCGTTGGGAACGCGGTAAACGCATCCCGCGGTCCTACTGGCGGGCATGGCTGGCTGTCGCGCTGGACCTGCCCGTCGCAGTGCTCGACGAGGCGGCTCGCTTCGACCAGCGGGTCCGTGTTGCCGGTGGAGCGACGCGCGACACCGCCACGCGTGTCGACGGCCCCGCCTCGGCCGGGCGAGCCGGCGTTGAGTCAGCGCCGGTGCAAAGTGGCCGAGGGGAACTCGTCGTAGTGACTGCGATACCAGGCGGCGAAGCGACCACTGTGCCGCACGCCCCAGCGGCTCGTGACCGCCTCCACCGTGCACCCTGCCTCCGGGTCCGCGGCGACCAGGTCGTCGTGTATCCGCCGCAGCCGGGTCAGCCGGATGTAGGTGCTCGGCGAGACACCGAGCTCGTCCTGGAAACGCCGCTGCAACCACCGCACGCTCACCCGTGCGAACCTCGCGAGCTCCGGGACGGTCAAGTCCTTGTCGGCGTGTTCGTCGATCAGCGTGATGACGGCCGCAAGGTCAGGCCTGGACAGCGTCGTCACATTCACCTCCCGTGGGACGGGTCGTCGGGTGCCGGAGGCGCTCCCGCACCTCGAGCAGCAACACGTTCGATGAGGGGTGGCGACGGAAGCGGCCGAGGTGCCGGTTCAGTTCCTCGAGCGCGGAGTCGACCCTGCCCGAAGACAGCCCGGCGTGGTCGTCCAGCAGCGTGCGGATCACTGTGCGGGCCTTGCCCATCTGTCCCGTTCGCAGTCGCAGGCCGGCGAGCCGAGCACTCGTCAGCGCCCGGGAGCGGCGCTCGTGTGGGGGGCGTTGCTTGAGCGAAACCGCAAGTGCGCGCTGTGCCTCGGCGAGGTCACCGGCGTGCTCCAGGACTACCCCGCGCTGGTAGGTGAGGGTGGCGTTCTCTGCTCCGGACGTGGCCAGGATTCTCTCGGCATCGGCCAGCGCCTGCCGGGCCGCGTTCGGTTCGTTCAGCGCCGCGCGGGTGATGGCCACGTGGCCGAGGAGCTCTGCGAGCTGTTGTCGGGGCATGCTGTCCGGTGCGGTCGCGAGAGCCATTTCGGCGATACGGGCTGCGCTCGCGGTGTCTCCTAGGGTCAACGCCTGCAGGCTGATGTTCCGCAGCACGGCGGCGTAGGTGTTCTGGTCCACCGCTTCGATCGCCAGGCGCAGGGCGAGGCGAAAGTAGGCCAGCGCGAGGCCGTGGAGATTGCTGTCGAAGGACATGAACCCCGCGAGGTCGCAGGACCGGGCAGCGGCTGCGCACACGGCCCGCTGAGGAGCGCCTGGCGAAGCGCGGTGAGCAGCTTCGACGACGTCCCCAGCCAGGTACGCGACGAGTGCGCCGCGTGCGTGGCCGCCACCGAAGCGCTGGTCCGCTGTGGCGAACGCGGAGGTCATCATGGTCAACGCTTCGGCCGCCGCCGCCCGCCGCGGCACTGGCGCGGACGGCCGGGATGCCGGCAGGGTCTCCGGCCACGGGGCGACCTCGAGATCGACCTGCCGGTAGAGACGTTTCTGAGGGATGCCCGTCCACACCGATGAGAGGTCTTCCCGAGCGAGATCGCGCAGTGCCGCGATGGCGTCGGTACACCCGTCCCGGCCCCCGCCGGGGTCGCCCTGATCGTTTCGCGGGAAACCCACTTCGTCCGGTGTGACGACTCGTCCCAGCCTCCGGGAAAGGGCTTCGGCGACATAGAGCGGAGTGTCACCGCGCGGTAGTGAACCCCGGAGCCAGTGCGAAACGGAGGTCCGATCGTACGTGAGGACCCGCCCCGACTCGGCGGCCACGGCGTTCACCGCCCGCGCCAGTCCTTCCCGTGTCCAGTCGGCCACGGCCAGCAGCCTGCGCAACTTCTCGTTCGGGTCACGTGGCATTTCCTGGTCCTCCCAGGAGTTTCCTATCGCTTTTTCGCCCACACCGGGCAGGGGCCAATCTCGCGGGATCGATCGAACGGGCGTTCAACACTTTCAACAGCCCGGAACGCTCCAAGGCTGGCGCGCGGAGTTGATCGCCGCTTACATGGAGGACGTAGGTGGCATGTGGTCACGCGAATCTCGTCCTGTTACTACGGAAGTACGAGGCGGATCAGCCTGGCCCCTATCGCGGAGAGGATCTTCGTGAAAGTCGGTTCCGTGGATATGGTCCACGGACGGCGCCCAGGCCACTCGTCCCCCGCGGACTGCCGGCCCGACGACGGGTCGGTGGAAATCTGGACCGCTTTGGTGGACGACCTGTGCCTGATGTCGTTCGTGGCGTGGACCCAGCAGAAGGGCGCTCACCCGGCACGGGTGCGTGTTCTCGATTCCATCAGCACGAACAATCTGAGGTATGCGAAGGAAATAGCAGAAGTGTCCCGTGCAGGTGCAGCACCGGATCGGGTCCGCCTGACGCGGCGCCCGCCCCGGGACTGGTGGCCGAGTGGTCTCTTCCGGATTCCGGATCGCTCGTGGTCCTCGGTCGTCGCCCGGGGCCTCGTTCTCTCGGCGAGCCTGCTGGTACTGGCTCGATCGCAGCTCGGCGAGGTGACCGACACTGCCTGGCGACGAGCGCTCGTGCTCGTCGAGCGGGGGCAGTCACGGCAGTTCGGCCAGTGGCGGCTGGCGGCGGGATCGCTGCTCGCCGGCCCGGACGCAAGCGCGGAGCTCGGGGAGTACGTCCGTGCGACCATGGCGTGCGCGGGTGATCTCTACCGTGCTGGTGGGCCAGGTGGGCTCGACATCGGGGACGTGCAGTGTCACCATGCGCTTCCCCGTGTCCTCCGGCGGTCCGGCGTCCCGCAGTCCTGGTTGTCCACCTGGTGCGACTATCCGCGTCGCCGCGAGAACGCCACGGCCTGTCGCGCCACCACCCGGCTGATCGACGAGATGCGCTCCACCCCCAGGTGGCCGGCGGTACGACGGGCACCGAGCATCCGGGAGACGGTGTGATCATGAGCAGATTCACCCACTTCTGCTCGACGCGATGGTCCGATTTGGACGCTCGCGGACACGTGGCGGACACTTCGTACCTGCGCTACCTCCAGGAGTGCCGTCTCGAGCTGATCTACCGGCTGCTGCCGCTGTACGAGGCCGAGGACCTGGCTCGTGGCAGTGTCGTCACGCGGCAGTGCATGACATACCTCCGCCCGCTCTACCACCGCGCCGAGCCGATCACCGTCGAAACCTGGGTCACGGACATGAAGGCGGCGCTGGTGCGGTTCGCGTACGTGGTCCGCGATCACGCTCGGGCATACGTGGAGGGCGAGGCTGATCTCGTACCGGTAGACCTCCGGTACGGCACGCCACGACGGTTCACCGAAAACGAACGCACCCATTTCCGGGCTTACTGGGAGCGCGAAGTGACCAGTCACCCGGCAGCAGCATTGGCAGAACACGGAGGTTGATCGTGAGCAGTGACACTGGCACGGCGTTCGCGCCGGCCGGCGACATCGGCGCAGTGGGGCGCCCACCGGCCAGAGGCAGGCTCGCCGGGAAGGTCGCGGTGGTGACGGGCGGCACGCGCGGATTGGGGCTCGCGATGGCCACCGTCTTTCTCGAGGAAGAGGCGAGCGTCATTTGCGCCGCCAGGAGAAGCACCACGCTCACCGAGCTGGCGCAGGCACACGGTGATCGCGTGAGCGTGGAGACGGTGGACGTGTGCTCGGCGGAATCCGTCCGCTCCCTCATGGACCGGGTCATGCAGCGGTTCGGGCGGGTCGACATCCTGGTGTCCAACGCGGGCGTCAGCCGCAACGGCAAGATCGTGGATCTCGGCGAACGCGAATGGCGGGAAGTGCTGGACACGAACCTGACCGGGGCGTTCCACTGCACGAAGTACGTGGTCCCGTGCATGGAGACGGCCGGGGGCGGGCGGATCATCAACATCTCGGCCGGCATGTCCTCACGTGTCGCCCCCGGCGCTGCCGCCTACTCCGCCTCGAAGGCCGCGCTCGAGATGTTCACCCGGGCATCCGCCGTCGAGCTGGCGAAGAAGGGCATCCTCGTCAACTGCATCGCCCCCGGGTTCGTCAACACCGGGATGTACGAACCCCTGCGTGACGACGAACGGCTGCGTTCACGGTACGAACGCATGATGGTGTCCGGGCGACCGGGCGAGCCGTGGGAAGTCGCGGCCGCGGCGGTGTTCCTCGCGAGCGCTGAGGGCTCGTACGTCAACGGGCATGTTCTGGAAGTCAACGGGGGCCTGTTGTGGTCCTGACCCAGCAACTCGGCAAGAGGGAGAACACCGTGTACGTCGACGTGGAGGTCGAAGGCGCGGTGGCCACGATCCGGATGGACCGGCCACCGCTCAACGTCCTGAACCTCGAGCTGCTGAACTCGCTACGCGAGGCGGCTGAGGACATTGCCACCCAGCTGCAGATCAAGGCCGTCGTGCTGTACGGAGGCTCCAAGGTGTTCTCCGCCGGGGCCGACATCCGCGAGCTGAAACAGCTCACCGACGAGGACGCACCGGAACACGCCAAGGCGATGCAGGACGCCGTGATGTCCGTGGCGCACATACCCGTGCCCGTGATCGCGGCGATCCGCGGTGCGGCGGTGGGCGGAGGGTGCGAGCTCGCGCTCGCCGCCGATTTCCGCGTCTGTGCCGACAGTTCCGTGATCGGGTTGCCCGAGATCCTGTTGGGTGTCATCCCCACCGGAGGTGGAACGCAGCGCCTGACAGCCGTGGTCGGGCTCCCCAGAGCGAAGGAGATCGTCTACTCCGGACGCACGCTCGACGCCAAGGAAGCCAGGGAGATCGGATTGGCCGACCGCGTGGTTCCCGACGATGAGGTGCTCACCGAGGCGAAACGTTGGGCGGCGCGTTACGAGAACAGCTCAGCGACGGGGTTGCGGGCCGCCAAGGCCGCACTCGAGCACGGGCAGGACGACGGCCTGGCCGTCGAACTGGAGAACTTCGTCGAATCGTTTCGTGCACCCGACCGGACGATCGGGATGCGCAGTTTCCTCGAGCAGGGGCCCGGCCGGGCGAGGTTTGGCGCGGGCACGGAGAAGGCGGGTAAGTCATGACCACTGATGTCGGGATCATCGGTCTGGGCAGATACCTGCCCAGCGAGGTGCGTACCAATGAAGACGTGGCCGCTCGTACACCCGGCGTGAACGCGGAGTGGGTCGGGCGCCGAACCGGGGTGCTGACCCGGCACGTCGCCGCGCCCGGCGAAGCCGCTTCGGACCTGGCCACTCCCGCCGCCGAGGCGGCTCTGTCGGCCGCCGAGCTGGACCCTGCCCAGGTGTCCCTGCTCGTCGTGGCGACCACGACCGCGGACGAGCCCAGCCCGGCGACGGCCTGCCGCGTGCAGGCCTCGTTGGGAGCGGTCAACGCGGTGTCCTTCGACGTCAACGGCGCCTGCGCCGGCTGGCTGTTCGCCGTCAAGATCGCCCGCGACTGGTTGCGAGACAACCCGTCGGGCGGGTACGCGGTCGTCGTCGGCGTCGAGGTGTTCTCCCGTTTCCTGGACCCGGACGATCGCGCGACCGCGGTCATCTTCGGTGACGGCGCCGCCGCGGCGGTTCTCGGACCGGTTCCCGAGGGGGCGGGATTCGACGACATCCGTCTCGGCACCGAAAGTGATCTCGTGGACGCGGTGGTCGTGCCGGGTGGCGGGAGCCGTCTGCCGGCCAGTCCGTCCACCGTGGAGCGGCGGGAGCACACGATCCGGATGGACGGCCGGGCGGTGACCCAGTTCTTCCGGTCCCAATTCCCGCAGTTGCTGTACGGATTGCTGCGGGACCATGACCTGAAGCTCGACGACATCGACGTCTTCGCCTGTCACCAGGCGAACCCCGTGCTGCTGAAGGCGGTCGCCGCCGAGCACGGCATCGAACCGGACCGCCTCATCGTCGTAGCCGACCGCATCGGCAACATCGGATCCGGTTGCACGCCCTACGCGATCGCCGAAGCCGTGGCCCGAGGACGTGTGCGTCCGGGCTCCCGGGTCATCCTCGTCGCATTCGGGGCCGGCATGACGTGGGGGAGTGCCTTGCTGACCTGGGCGCCGGACGTACGACTGCTGGACGCCACGCCCGCCACCACCGCCCGTCCGAAGGAGAGTGTGTGATGACGACCTCCGGTCTCATCGGGCTGGGCATGAGCCTTCCGCCCGACGTCGTCTCGAACGAAAGGCTGATCCGGGACAACGGGCTCGACTCGAGTGACGAGTGGATCAGGACGCGTACCGGGATCGGCGCCCGGCGAATGGCGGACGAGTACACGAGCACCGGCGACCTCGGCGTCGCGGCCGGGGCCGCGGCCCTCGCGTCGGCCAGGGTCGTGACGGGCGGTGAGGTGTGCCCGGACATGGTGATCCTCGCGACGACCACGCCGGATCACCGGTGCCCGTCGACCGCGCCGCATATCGCGCACCGCCTGGGCCTCAAGGGTGTAGCGGCGGTCGACGTCTCCGCGGCCTGTTCTGGCTTCGTGTATGCACTTTCCCTGGCCCACGCGCTGGTCGTCGCGGGAACGCACCAGCAGGTCCTCGTAGTCGCCGCGGAGACCTACACAACCACGTTGATCGACCCGCACGACCGGGATACCGCGATCCTGTTCGGCGACGGGGCGGGAGCGGCGGTGGTGGCCGCCGCGGCACCCGGTGATCCCGGTGCCGTCGAGTCCATCGAGCTGGGCAGCGACGGCACCGGACTGGAGGTCTTCCACGTGCCGGCCGGAGGTTCCCGGTCGCCGTTCCGAATGAGCCAGGGGCCGGTCGAGGACCTGTACGTCAAGATGAACGGGCGCGCGCTCTACACCAATGCGGTTCGCCGGATGACCGCCACCGCCAGGGCCGCGCTCAGCGGAGCCGGGTGGTCGGTCGAAGACCTCGGCGTGTTCATCGGGCACCAGGCGAACCAGCGGATCCTCGACAGCGTGGCCGAGCACCTCGGCCTGCCGCCCGGCCGTCAGCAGGGAAATCTCCGCGATCTGGGAAACACGGCCGCGGCGTCCATCCCCCTGGCGGTCGCGGACGCCGCACTTCGTGGCGCCGCTCGCCCGGGCGATCGCACCCTTCTCGCGGCGTTCGGCGCCGGCTACACCTGGGGAGCCGTGGCCCTGCGATTCCCGGCTGCCGTGCCCTACAGCCTGGCTCCGCACGCCGCGGGAGCGCCGGAACCCGCGGCGCCGGGTCGCCGAGTCGCCACACACGCTTGAATCGCAATCAAGGAGAGGAATCGATGACCGAACGGTATGAGCAGTTGACCCGGACCCTTGTCGAGAAGTTCTCGGCCGACCCCGAACAGATCGACCCTGGTGTCACGCTGGCCGAACTCGGACTGGACTCGCTCGCGGTCGCGGAGTTGTTCATGAATCTGCAGGACGAGTGGAACGTGCCCCTGCAGGACGACATCGACTCGATGGAACTGACCCTCGACCAGGTCCTGAAGCTGGCCGAATCGGCGGGTTGACAGGTGCCCCGGCCGGTGTGCGTCACCGGCCGGGGACACCCTCGAGGTGTTTCGGGCGCTCGTGGATTCCCACCGTCATCAGGGCGATGTCGATGTAGCGCTGGGCGACCTCCTCGGGCGCCATCGGGCCGGTCGGGTGGTACCAGCGGGCTATGGACTGGCACATGCCGAGCAGGGCGCGGGCCGTCTCGGCGGGCTGGGCCACCGTGAAGATCCCCTGGACCGCACCGTCGGTGACGACGCGGACCAGCAGGTCCTCCACCTCCTTGCGGATCGCCGCGTAGCGCCTGCGGTTCGGGGCCGACAGGTAGCGCAGTTCGACGTCCAGGGTGGCCAGCTTGACGCGGTGCGTCATGTACAGCACGACCGCCTCGATCATGTTCACGAACTGCAGGTCGGGCCGGTCACCGGCGTCCTCCACCGCCGCGCGGGCCCGCCACGCCACCTCGAGCGTGCCCTTCTCCAGCAGCGCGACGAACACGCCCTCCTTGTTCTCGTGGTGGTAGTACAGCGACGGCACCGTCTGGCCGACCCGGCGGGCGATGTCCCGCACCGAGGTGCCGTAGAACCCGCGCTCGTAGAACGCCTGCAGCGCCGCGGCCAGCAGGGGGGTCAGGTCGAGCGGCTCGAAATTGCGCCAGTCGTCCCGCCCGCCCCGCGCGGGGCGGGTCTTCCTCGCTGCTGCTTTCACGCCTGTCCACCCGACTTTCGTCCGTCGCCGGTGCCTGCCAAGGTTACGCCCACCTCAATAGATCGCGGCGTACATGATCTTCTCCTGCGTCGCCTCCGCGCGGCTGAACTCCGCAACCGCGCGGCCGAACCTGGTGACCAGGATGCGGTCCGACACGGCGAGGATCTCCGGCAGGTAGGAGGATATGACGATCACCGCCTTGCCCTCGTCGGCGAGGGTGCGGATCAGGTGGTGGATCTCGTCGATCGCGCCGACGTCGACGCCGCGCGTGGGCTCGTCGAAGATGACCACCTCCGGCTCGGCGACCAGCGACTTGCCGACCACCACCTTCTGCTGGTTCCCGCCGGACAGCTCGATGATCTTCGCGTCCGCGTTGATCGCCTTGATGCGCAGCTTCGCCGACCACTCGTCGGCGACGCGCCTGCGCTGCGATCCGGCCAGCAGCCACTGCCGGCGGCCCCGGCGGGAGGCGAGGTACCCGAGGTAGATGTTGTCGGCCACGGTCATCGTCTCGAAGAACCCGTCGAGCTTGCGGTCCTCGGTGATGTAGACGATGCCGTCGTCGATGGCCTGCTTGGGCACCCGGTAGCGGACCGGTTTGCCGTTGAGCAGCACCCGCCCGCCGTGGATCCGGTTGCGTTTCAGCGCGCCGGTGATGATCTTCGCCGTCTCCGTCCGGCCGCTGCCGATCAGCCCGGCGATGCCGAGCACCTCACCGGCGTAGGCCGAGAACGACATGTTCTTCACGACGTTGCCCAGGATCAGGTTCTCGACCTCCAGCACCCGGCGGCGCCGGACGTGGCCCTCGCGGGCGGCCGGGCGGTTCCGCGCGGCCCCGTCCAGCGACCGGCCCACCATGTACTTGACGATCTCGTCCCGCGAGGTCTGCTTCGCGTCCAGGCAGGCGACCCGCTTGCCGTCACGCAGAACGGTGACGCGGTTGGCGATGGCGAGCGATTCCTCCAGCGCGTGGGACACGTAGATGATGCCCAGGCCCGCGGTCCGCAGGTCCTCGATCACGTTGAACAGGTGCAGGGTCTCCTCAGGCGTGAGGCTCGCGGTCGGCTCGTCGAAGATGACGATGCGCGCGCCGGTGCGCAGGGCCCGCGCGATCTCGACCATCTGCTTCTTCGCCGCGCCGAGGTTGGACACGTACGCCGTCGGGTCGACGTGGAAGTTCATCGACTGCAGCAGCTGCTGGGCGCCGATGTTCAGCGAGCGGAACCGGGTCAGCAGCTTTTCGTGGCCGAGCTCGATGTTCTGCGCCGCCGTCATCGTCGGCACCAGGCTCGTCTCCTGGTAGACCATCGCGATGCCGTGGTCGAGCGCTTCGTGCGGGCGCCGGAACGAGACCTCCTCCCCGCCGATGCGCACCACTCCGCTCGAATGCTGCACCGCCCCGGCGAGGATCTTGCACAGCGTCGACTTGCCCGCGCCGTTCTCGCCGACCAGCGCGAGCACCTCGCCGGCCCGCAGGTCGAAGTCGACCTCGGAGATGGCGTGCACCCCGCGGTAGGTCTTGGTCACCTTCGCCATGTCCACCAGCAGCGTGCCGCCGCCTGCCGGGTCGATGTCGAGCTGGTCCACCAGCGACTGGCTCATTGCGCGTCACCCGCCCTCGTGATCAGGACCTCGTCGCCACCGCGGACCGCGATGAACAACCGGTCGCCGTACTGCTTCACCGACGTCACCCCGTGCCGCCGACCGCCGCCGCGGCTGTGCAGGCTGCGGAGCGGGTACCCGTCGGGATCCAGCCGGGTCACCAGGCCGTAGGACCGGGGCGGCGCCCACGGTTTGATCACGCCGAGCTTGCGGATCTGACCGCCCTGCAGGGGTTCCAGCCCCGAGTCGAGGCCGCGCAGCGCGGGGCGGATCCACAGGTCCGGTTCGATCGTGCGCATCATCTCCTCGACGTAGTCGCGCTGGGTGAGGACGAACTCGACCAGCTGGGTGCGCAACGCGAACACCGCGAGCCAGTACCCGCCGCCGGAGGCCGGGCTGATCCGCCCCGGGTAGCCGGGCAGGTTGTCCCGCAGCACGTCCGGGCGGCTCGTGTCCGCCAGCGGGTACCGCACCAGCCGGTGCGACCACGCCTCGCTGACGACGAGTGCGTCCTCGTCCGCGGTGAGCGTGACCCCGCTGGGGTGGGCGAGTCCGCGGGCCAGCACCGTGGTCCGGCGGGTCCGCGGGTCGTACCGCAGGAGCCGGCCGAGGGCGTTCTGCTCCATCAGGTCGCGCACCCAGTCCGCGCCGTGGTGGCGCACGGAGCCGTCGGTGAGGTAGATCGTCCCGTCGCCGGCCACCGCGACATCGGTCAGGCAGCGAGTGGGCACGCCGTCGGAGTCGGCGTCGACGAGGACCTCGGTGCCGCCGCCCTGGTCGACGCGGACGAGCCCGAGACCCGCCACGCACACCAGCAGCCCGCCCTCGTGGTCGAGTGCGATCGCGCCGGCGTCACCGGGCACGGTCGCGGTGACCTCGTGGTGGGCGAAGTTCAGGCCGTACCGCCGGACCACCTTGTCGGCCGTGGTGACGTGGAGCGATCCGTACGCGTCGCGCACCACGTCGTCGGGCTCGGGCAGCTCGTCGATCGACTCCTCGATGCGCTCCAGCGCGTCGTTCGGGGTCAGCCCGCCGTCCAGCGGCGGGATCGCCCGCGCGCCGGACCGGCCGGGGAACAGGAACTCCTTGACCAGTTCCCACGCTTCCACTCGTGGCATGGTTCCTCCTCAGCTCACCGACGCGTGGCGCGTCCGGCGTGCCTCGCCGGCGGCCGCGGCGGGGACCTCACGCACCTTGATCCGGCCGATGCGGTTGTTCTCCAGCCCGCCGATGTACAGGTAGCCGTCGTGCTCGCGCATCGACGTGATGGTGGAGTGCTTCTTCCCGCCCGGGTCCCAGTAGGTGTCGAGCACCTCGCCCCGCTCGGACACCCGCACCACGCAGCCGTGGTTCATGCTGGGGTAGAGCCATTCGTCGCGCGGGATGCGCTTCATCATGCGGCGGCGGAACTTCGGCATCCGCATCGCGAGGTCGTAGGCGGGGGAGCGCATGCCGCAGATCGCGATCCAGTAGGCCCCGCCGGAGCCGCGGTTGATGTTGTCCACGTAGCCGGGGAAGTTGTCCATGAACACCTCGAGCCGGCCCTTCTTCGGGCCGCTGTGCCAGTACCTCAGGATGCGGCACAGCCAGGTTTGGGCGATCAGCACCGACTCGCCGTCGTGGGAGCAGCACACCCCGTTGGGGAACACCAGGTCCGGCACCGCGGTGCGGGTCTTGCCGGTGGCCGGGTCGTAGCACAACAGACGCCCGTTGGGCCGCCCCTCGATGCCGTCGAGGACCCAGTCGGCCATCTCGAACCGGTTGGTGGCCTCGCTGAAGTAGATCTTGCCGTCCGGCGCGATGTCGAGGTCGTCGGGCAGGCGCAGCCGCGAGTCGTCCCGCAGGCGGGTCCAGGTCCGGTTCGTCTCGTCGGACAGCTTGCGGTGCTTGCCGTCGGGTGAGACCGCGTACAGGCCCATGCCGCCGACGCAGACGATCAGGTCGCCCGCGGAGTCGAAGGCCAGCCCCAGCGGGTGGCCGCCGATGCGCGCGAAGATCTCCCGGTCGCGGTAGTCCTCGCCGGAGAACCGCAGGATCCAGCCCTGCCGGGTGCCGCAGTAGATCCGGCCCTGGTCGTCGAGGATGACGTCCTCCGGCCCTTCGACCTCACCGAGACCGATCTCCTCGGCGTCGCTGAGGCGGTCGTTGATCTCGTACCGGGTGCCCGAGCCGGGCCGCACGTCCGGCGGGGTGCCGTACTCGACGAGCGTGGGGTTGACGTAGGTCTTCTGGATCGCCTTGCCGCGGTTCTTGCCCCACTTCGTGTCGAGCCCGACGGCGATGATCAGCACGACGGCCAGCGCCGTCTGCAGCACCTCGCCGCCGACGTCCATCAGCAGCAGTCCCTTGCCGAGCAGGCTGATCGTGGCCGCGCCGATGAACGCCCGCCACACCGTGCCCTTGCCGCCGGAGAGGCTGATGCCGCCGAGGATCACCGCGGTCAGCACGCTCAGTTCCATGCCCTCGCCGACGCGGGCGCTCGCGCTGCCCAGGCGCGCGGCGTAGAAGACGCCGGCCAGCGCGCACAGGGCGCCGGAGATCACGTAACCCAGCAGCAGCACCCGTTCCACCCGGATGCCGGCGTGCCGCGCGGCCCGCCGGCTGGCGCCGACGGCGGTCACGTGCCAGCCGAACCGGGACCGGCTGAGCAGGAGGTGCCCCGCGACGAGCACGACGAGCAGCGTGACGAAGCTGAACGGGATGCCGGCCACCTTGCCCGTGCTGAACCAGTCCCACACCGGGTCCATCAGGAACACCATCGCGGTCTGCGCGGAGTAGTGCAGGTCCAGCAGGTTGAGGACGCCGCGGAAGATGATCAGCGTGACGAGCGTGGTGAGGAACGGCCGCGCCTTGAGGTAGGCCACGATCGACCCGTTCACCGACCCGAGGACCGCGCCGACGACGATCGTCAGCAGGATCGCCGGCACGACGGGCACACCCACGACGGTGATCAGCAGGAGCACCACGATGTTGCACAGCCCGAACATCGAGCCGACGGACAGGTCGATCCCGCCGGAGATCATCACGACCGCCATGCCGAGGCAGACCAGTGAGATCTCGGCCAGCTCGGTGGCCGAGGACAACAGGTTCGCGGTGGTGGCGAAACCCGGTGCGGCGATCGAGAAGAAGACGATCACCCCGACCAGGATCGCCAGCGGGATGGCGGGTTCCATCCACCGTTTCTCGAACAGCTCGGCGAACAACTGCTGCGGGGAGAACCGGTACCGCAGGTGGCGCAGCCGGGTGCCGAGGTTCTCGTTCTCCAGAACGTTGCGCTCCGGAGGCCGGCGCCGGGCGGGCACGGGCCGGACTTCCGTACTTGCCGTCATGGCGGTCCCTCTCGGTGCCGGTCAGGAAACGGTGAGCCCGTCGCTCTTGCCGTCGTAACACATGTTGGGCTGGTTCCAGTTGGTCTTGTCGATCTTCACCAGCGGGGTGTAGTCGGCGATGCGGGCGGTGCCGGGCGCCTGCCCGGACTGCAGGAGGTACTTGGCGATGGCGACGATGTCCTTGCCCTGGGTGGGCACCGAGTAGCCGTAGGACTGGTGGAACATGCCGTCGCGGATGCCCTCGCAGGTGATGGAGCTGTGGTCGGAGGTGAACACCTTGACCTGCCCGAGCTTGCCGGCCTCCTTGATCGCCGCGGCCGAGCCGTACTGCATCTGGTCCCAGAAACCCCAGCTGGCGCACAGGTTCGGGTGCTGCTGGATCACGGTCGCCGTGATGTCGTGCGCCTTGGTGCGGTCCCAGTTCGCCGCCTGGGTGGACACGATCTTGATCTCCGGGTGCTGGTCGAAGATCTCCTTCGCGCCCGCCATCACGTCGAGCGTGAAGCCGGAGGTCGCGTCGCCCTGCACGATCTGCACCTCGTGCGAGGTGGGGGTGTTCGCGCCGCACTCGTTGACGATGTCGGTCGCGATGCGACGGCCCAGGTCGATGGTGTCGGCGCCGACGAAGGCGTCCGACTTGTAGTTGCTCACCATGTTGATCTGGATGACGTAGATCCCGGCCTGCTCGGCCTGCTGGATGAGCTTGGCGAGGATCTGCACGTCGAAGTTGTGCACCACCAGGACGGCGGGTTTCTCGTTGATCAGCGACTGCACCGCTTCGGCCTGTTTCGCGGTGTCCCAGTTGGGATCGCGCAGGACGTAGTTCAGCCCGGCCGCCTTGAAGCCGGTCTCCATCTGCCGGTTCCACTCCTCCATGAGCGGGGTGCCCAGTCCCACCGGGACGAACGCCACCGTCTTGCCCTCGATGCTGCGCAGGGCGTGGTTGCGCAGTTCACCGGCGGAGGCGGTCGGCGGGATCTGGCCGCTGCCCGCCGACGTCGAGTTCGCCCTGGTGCCGGTGGAACATCCGGTGGCGATCAGCACCGCGGCGGCGCCGAGTGCGAGCGCGCGGACCGCGCGGGTACGAAGTGGACGCATGGGAGGACCTCCTTGTCCTTCGGTGGATGTCTGGGGTGTCAGTCGCCCTGGCGGACGGTCTCTTCGTCGCGCGGGTGCAGCCGGTTGTCCAGCACGAGGGCCGCGAGCAGGATGAGACCCTTGACGATGTCCTGCTCGTGGGTGTTCATGTTCATGATCGTCATGCCGTTGAGCATGATCCCGATCAGCGCGGTGCCGGCCACCACGCTCGCGACGCTGCCGCGTCCGCCGACCAGGCTGATGCCGCCGACCACGACGACGAGCAGCACGTCGTAGATCAGCGAACCGTCGATGACCTGGGTGTTGAGCCCGCCGACCGCGCCGGCGGTGACCAGGCCGCCGACGAACCCGATCGCGGCGCTGGCCGTGTACTCGAACACGGTCAGCGGCCGCACGGCGATGCCGGTGAGCGCGGCCGCGCCGGCGTTGTCCCCGTGGGCGTAGATGAAGCGTCCCCCGCGGGTGCGGGAGAGCATCAGCTGGGCGAGCACGGCGACGACCGCGAACACGATGATGGGGACCGGGATGCCGAACACCGTGCCCTGTCCCAGGGCGAGGACGAACTGGCGGTCGCCGGGCAGCTCCGCGATCAGTCCGTCCAGGACGGTGGTGCGGGCGAGACCGTAGACCAGCAGGCCGGAGGCCAGCGTCGCGAACAGGGCCGGGATCTCCACGAAGGCGATCAGGAACCCGTTCAGCAGCCCCATGATGACGACGATGCCGAGGCCGGTCAGCAGGGCGACCGGGGTGCTGACCGGTGTGCGCATCAGCTGGATCGCCACCGCGGTGGCCACGCCCATCGAGGCGATGAGGGACAGGTCCATCCCCCTGGCGATCACCACGACCGCCATGGCCACCCCGAAGATCCCCAGTGCGGACACACTGCGGACCAGGTTGACCAGGTTGTCGACGTTGAGGAACCCGTCGAGGGTCAGGCTGAAGACCACGAACAGGGCCACGACCACGAACAGGACCACTTGCTCCTGGGAAATCCGGTTCGCGAATGATGGTCGGGACCTCGGTAGAACTGCGCTCATCGCTACTCCGTTGTCCGATGCGCGGGCTGTCTAGCGAGCACTAGATAGGATTGACGGAAAAGATACACGGGTTCGTTTTCCAGACAAGTCCGCGTGGTCCGCGGGGGCGAGTTACCACCCGTTGGGGTGAGGTGGGCCGCGCCCGTGGTGGGGTGGCGGGGTAACGCTTCGGCATCGCGGACCGCGTCCGGCCGGTGTCTGCAAGTGCTCCATGTCGGGCAAAAGTCCATGTCGGGCAAGGGAGTTTCAGTCCTGAATGGTCAAAGCTTCAACCGACTGCGGGGCGCCGGGCGGGTTGTCCGCGATGCGAACTTGACAAACCGGCCGCTTCGTGCCCTACTTATCGGGCGTTAGATAGACACACGAACGCGACCGGGAGCGGTGTGACGTATTCGCTGTCGCGCTGATTTCCTTTTGCCGATTCTTCCCTTTTCTTTTCGTGCCGATCAGTCCTCGCTCGGAGAAAACCGCATGCTTCCTTCTTCCTGGGCCGCGCGGCTGCGGTTGCCGTTGATCGCGGCGCCCATGACGGCCGTTTCGGGTCCCGATCTCGTCGTCGCCGCCTGCCGCCAGGGCGTCGTCGGCTCGTTCCCGACGCACAACGCGCGGACTCCCGCCCAGCTCGGCCGGTGGCTGACCCACATCCGGGAGGCCCTGCCCGCCGCGGCTGCCCCGGTCGCGCCCAACCTGGTCGTGCACCGGTCGAACCCCCGGCTGCGGGAGGACGTGGACTGTCTCGTGCGGCACGGCGCCGAGGTGGTGATCACCAGCGTCGGATCCCCGGAGCCGGCGATCGGGCCGCTGCACGACGCCGGGGCGCTCGTGTTCGCCGACGTCGCGACCCTGCGCCACGTGGACCGGGCCCTGGCGGCCGGCGCCGACGGTCTGGTGCTGCTGACCTCCGGAGCCGGTGGGCAGACGGGGTGGAACAACCCGTTCGCCTTCGTCCGCGCGGTGCGGGAGCGCTACGACGGGCCCGTGGTCCTCGCCGGCGGCGTCAGCGACGGTGTCGCGCTGCTCGCCGCCCGCCTGCTGGGCGCGGACCTGGCGTACATGGGCACCAGGTTCATCGCCACCGAGGAGAGCCTCGCCGGTGACGACTACCGGCGGGCGCTCGTCGAGGCCTCGCTCGACGACATCGTGCTCTCCCGCGGGCCGAGCGGGTTGCCCGCCAACTTCCTCGCCGCCTCGCTCGCCACCGCCGGCCACGGCCCGGACCAGCCCGCCCGGTTCGACTTCCGGACGCTGCTCGAGCGACCGCGGGCCTGGGCGGCCGGCCAGAGCGCGCACGGCGTGCACCGCGTGCAGAGCGTCGCCGATCTGGTCGAGACGACCCGGGCGGAATACGCCTCGGCCCTCCGGGCCGTTCCCGTCGATCCCCTGCCCGAGGCCTGCGCGGCCGGAAAGGAGTTCTGATGTCGTTGTGGGGAACGCTGCCCAGCGTCCTGGACCGCGCCTGCGCGTACTACCCGGACCGGGTGGCCATCGTGGACGGCGACCGCCGGATCCGGTACCGGGAGCTGCGGGAGTGGTCCGACCGCGTCGGCAACGGCCTGCACGAGCTCGGCGTGCGGAAAGGGGACCGGGTCGGGCTGCTGATGCCGAACTGCCTGGAGTTCATCCCGACGCAGCACGGGATCTGGAAGGCCGGTGCGGCGACGGTGCAGATGCCGGCCCGGGCCTCCGCCGAGGACCTCGCGTTCTTCCTCGAGCAGTCCGAAGCTTCGACGCTGGTCTACCACTCCCAGTTCGAGCCGGTCGTCGGGAAGTTCCGCGGCCGGCTGCCGGGCATCCGGCGGTACATCCGGCTGGGCGGCGGGGAGGACCTGGCGGACACCTGGGACTACGGGATGGTGTTCAGCGCGGCGCCGACGGAGACGCCGGTCCCCGAGCCCGCGCCGGGCGACCTCGCCTACGTCGCCTTCACCTCGGGCACGACGGGCACGCCCAAGGGCGTCATCTACACCCACGAGGCCTGGTCGCACTACATCGTGACGGCGGGCCTGGAGATCGCCGACACCCGCCCCGGCGAGGTGTTCGCCCACGGCGCGCCGCTCACGCACTTCACGGGCGCGTTCGTGCTGCCGACGTTCATGCGCGGCGGGACGAACGTCATGCTGCCCACCCTGGACATCGACCTGCTGCTCGACACCGTGGCGAAGGAGCGGGTCACCGCGACCGCGGTGGTGCCGACCGCGCTGTACCTGCTGCTCGACCACCCGCGCTTGGCGGACACGGACCTCTCGTCGCTGCGCACGGTCGTCTACGCCGGTTCGCCGATCGCGCCCGAACGCCTGCGCCAGGCGCTGGCCGCGCTCGGGCCGATCTTCGTGCAGACCTACGCCGGCCACGAGCCCGGCTTCATGACGACGCTGCGCAAGGAGGACCACCGGTTCGGCACGCCGGAGGAGGTCGCGCGGCTGGCGTCCGCCGGGCGGCCGATGTTCCACGTCGAGATGAGCATCCAGGACGAGTCCGACCGGATCCTGCCGGTCGGCGACGTGGGGGAGGTCTGCACCCGGCAGGAGGGGCAGATGGTCGGCTACCTCGATCCCGCGCTGGACGGCGAGGCGATCCGCGACGGCTGGGTGCACTCCGGCGACATCGGCTACCTCGACGACGACGGCTCCCTCTACCTCGTCGACCGCAAGAAGGACATGATCGTGTCGGGCGGGTTCAACGTGTTCCCGAGGCAGGTGGAGGACGTGCTGGCCCAGCACCCCGCGGTCGCGCAGTGCGCGGTGTTCGGCGTGCCCGACCCGAAGTGGGGCGAGGCGGTCAAGGCGGTCGTCGTGCCGAAACCGGGGTCCGACGTGGCTGCCGGGGAGCTGATCGCGCTGGTCAAGGAGCACAAGGGCAGTGTGTGGGCGCCCAAGTCGGTGGACTTCGTGTCCGCGTTGCCCCTGAACGCGTCGGGAAAGGTGGACAAGAAGTCGCTGCGTGCTCCGTACTGGGCCGGGCAGGGCAGGCGCATCGGCTGAGGGGTCAGCATCCGGGGGCGCGCGTGCCCGGTGGGCTGAACTCCAGCCAGAGCGTGTTCGTGCGGGGGAGGACGTACGTGGGGCTCTCCGGGCGGCGCCAGTCGTCCGGGACGAGGACGTACTGGTTGCCCGACTGGAGCAGCAGTTTGAGCCCGGGGTAGCGGTACTGGAACGCGCCGTCCGGGGCGGGGCAGTGCACTTCGCCCGGGAGGTTGAGCTTCTGGGCGCTGTAGAGGACCGCCGCGGGGCGGCCGGCGAGCGCGCGTTCGGTTTCGAAGGCCCGGCGGACGCCGACCTGGCCCGCGTAGTCGGCCACCGCCCAGAACAGGCCGAACGTCACCAGCGCGTACGCCACCAGCCATTCGGCGACCCCGTGCGCGGTCCACCGCCGCCACGCGAAGACCAGCAGCAGCACGGCCAGCGCGAAACCGAGCCCGGGCAGCGCGGTGAACCGCCGGAAGGGCACCGGGTCCAGCGCGATCGCGAACGTCACCGCGAGCAGCGCCGCGCCCAGCACCGCGGCCACGGGCGTCGCCCGGCGCAGGATCGTCTGCCAGGCCCGGCGGGAGAGCCGGAAGCGCAGGAACCGGATCACGCCGAGCGCCAGGAACACCGCCCCGGCCAGCTCGGCGATCGGCAGCAGCAGCCCGTCCACCCCGCGTGCCAGTATCTCCGGCGTGGTCTGCCCGAGCAGCGTGTAGTGCACCCGGAAGTAGCTGAAGAACACCTGCGTGGTCAGGAAACCGAAGTAGTAGAGCAGCCCGGTCAGCAGCGTCGCGTTCGCGGCCAGCGTGCCGACCACCCGCAGCGCGCGGGCCGGGCCGGCCGCCTGCCGCGGGCGCGGCGGCGACAGCCGGGTCCTAGCCACCGGACTCGGCGGTGTCCGGGGTGGACTCTGCGGCGGTGGTTTCCTCCGTCGTCTCACAGGGTTTCGCCCTGATCGTGATCGTTCCGCCCGGGAGCACCGGGTCCGGCCCGATGCTCGCCGCGCACTCGCCCCGTCCGGAGACCACCACCTTCACCCCGCAGAGGCCGGGCCCGCACTCCTCGCGCAGGGTCGCGAGGATCTCCGCCCGCGCACCCGCCACCCCTGCGAGCAGCAGCGTGCTGTCGTAGTCGATGGGGCTGCCCGGTACCCCGGGCGGCTCGCTCTTCGACGTGCGGGTCGTCGTCGGGTCCGCGCCCGTGCCGGCCGTCTCGGTCGTGGTGACTTCGGCCGGGCTGTCCGCCGGCTGCTCGCCCGGGATCGGCGACCCGCCCGCGCACCCCGCGAGGGCCGCGCCGATCAGCAACGCACCGTGGTAGCTCCGCATAGCTCACCGTCCTGGCGGGAGTTCCTGCCTATCAGGACGCACCCGGAGCGCGACCTGATACAGCAGCCGGCTCCTCCCTTCGGGTGAATCAGCGCGCGCGGGCGGGCAGCGGCGACGTGCTCGCGCGCGCCGGGACGGCGTACCGGCTCTTCCCGCCGTCACGGGGGAACAACACGGTCATCCAGGTGCCTTCGCCGCCGATCCAGGCCGGCTGCGGCCCGGCGCTCGCGAAGCGCGTCGGCCGGCGGATCGACAGGCCCCCGCTCAGCTCGATCCCACCGCCCTCGGCGGCGAACACCCGCCCGACCGGGGTCACCACGACCGACGCCGGGTGCCACCCGGTGCGGCGCACCGGGTGGCACCTGCGGGCCCAGCTCGCCGCCGCGAACGCGGCGACCGGCGTGCCGGCGAGCCCGGCCAGCAGCGGGACGAGGTTCCAGAAGGACCGGACGGGATCGTCGTTCGCGTCGTCGAGGGTGCGGACGCGAGCGGGGTCCGCGGGGTCGTAGGCGACCAGGACCTGTTGGTACACCTCGAACCGCTGCCCGGTGCTGAGCTTGATCACCGCGGCGCGGCGGGTGTCCCCGACCGGGTAGGTGACTTCGATCGTCGCGTCTCCCCGGCGCGGATGCGGCGCCGTCACGACGGTGGCCGGGACGCGCGTTCCGTGCTCCAGCAGTTCCCGCACGCGGGCCCTGGCGACCTGTGCCAGTGGACGGCCTCGGCCGCCAAGAGGACGGCCGCCGCGGACAGCAGGATGGCGATCGCCAGCGCGACGCCGGTCTCACTGCCGGAGAGATCGCCCCCGATCGCTCCCGTCAGGACCACGCCGATCACGGCGACGACGGCGAGGCATGAGCCGGCGAACCGGTTCCGGGTTCTCCGTCGTCGTCGGACGCGATGTCCGTGGTCATGATCCCAAACTACTCACCCATCCGTGTGACTGGTGCCACAACCGCGGCGGAACTCCTCAGGATCGGCAATTAACCATTTGGTCCATTGAGAGCGAGCACGACGTGGTGGCTCAGCCGGGTGCCGACAGGGCGCGTCCGCGGCAGGCGGCATTCGCCGCCTGGGTCGGCAGCGCTCTGGAGTACTACGCCTTCTTCATCTACGGCACGGCCGCGGCGCTGGTGTTCGGCAAGATCTTCTTCCCGGTCTCGGACCCGGCGACCGGCACGTTGCTGGCCTTGTCCACGTTCGGCGTCGGGTACGTGTCGCGGCCGTTGGGCGCGATCCTGCTCGGCCACCTCGGCGACCGGTTCGGGCGCAAGCGGGTGCTCGTGCTCACCCTGCTCCTGATGGGCGTGTCGACGGTGCTGGTCGGCTGTCTGCCCAGCTACCAGACCGCCGGGGTCGCCGCGCCGGTCATGCTCGTCGCGCTGCGGCTGCTGCAGGGGCTGTCCGCGGGCGGCGAGCAGGCGAGCGCGAACTCGATGTCGCTGGAGCACGCTCCGGAGAACCGCCGCGCGTACTACACCAGCTTCACCCTCAGCGGCACCCAGGCCGGGCAGATCGTCGCCACCGCCGTGTTCCTCCCGGTCGCCGCGCTGCCGCAGGACGTCCTGCTGTCCTGGGGCAGCGCGTGCCGTTCTGGGGCAGCGCCCTGATGGTCCTCGTCGGCTACCTGGTGCGCCGCACGGTCGAGGAGACCCCGGTGTTCGAGCAGGAGGTCCGCACCGGCGAGGTCACCAAGCTGCCGATGGTCGTGCTGCTGCGCGAGCACTGGGCCGACGTGCTACGGGTGATCGTCGCGGCGCTCATCGCGTGCTCGCCAACGTCGCCGCCGTCGTCTCGATCCCGCTGTGGGCGAGGCTCGCCGACCGGGTCGGCCGCAAGCCGCTGTTCATCGCCGGTTCGCTGGGCTGCGCGGTGCTGATCTTCGCCTACCTCGGCGCCATCGCGGCCGGCAGCTGGGGGCTGATCTTCGCCGTCGGCATCGTCCTGTTCGGCGTCGTCTACACCGCCACCAGCGCGGTGTAGCCCGCCTTCTACGGCGAGATGTTCCCGGCCCGCGTGCGGCTGTCCGTTACCGCGATCGGCACCCAGATCGGGTTCGCCATCAGCGGCTTCCTGCCGACCGTGGCCGCCGCGGTCGCCGGTGACGGCACCGGCGCGTGGCTCGGCGTGGCGATCTTCACCGCGGCGCTGTGCCTGGTCAACGTGATCGCCGTGGCCACCGCGCGGGAGACCTACCGCGTCCCGACCGCGCGGCTGGGCATCGAGGAAACCGCTCCGGCGGAGCCGGTGGGCGCTGTGCGGTGAGCGAGTACGAGGTCCACGCCCTCTGCTACGGCCGCCGGAACGGCACCCGCGGACAGCACTTCCTCGGGCGGCCGACCGAGCTGCTGGCCTCGATCGTGGTCGCCGCGGCGGGAGCTGGACTACTGGACCGGACCGTGGGCGCTGGACCACTCCGCGGCGACCGGTTGTCCGAAGTGGACGGAGATGTGGAGGTCCGGCCCGGGCTGAGCGTGCACCTCGTGGGCGGGCACACGGCCGGGATGCAGATCGTCCGCGTCGCGACCGCCGCCGGGCCGGTCGTGGTGGCCTCGGACGCCGGCCACTTCCACGAGAACCTCGACGACGACCGGCCCGCGCCGCTGCTGCACTCGATGCCCGGGGTCTACGGCGCGTTCGACCGGATCCGCGAACTGGGCGGCGTCGTGCTGCCCGGGCACGATCCGGAGGTGCTGGCGCGGTACCCGGCCGTGGCGCGGGACGTCGTCCGCGTCGCCTGAGGCCGGGTACCGGCACGGCGTCAGGCCGCTCGGTCCAGGGCGGCCGGCGCCCCGTCCCGCACCAGACGGCGGCGCTTGTCGTCCGTGGCCCACCACTTCCGCTTGCCCGGGTGGCGCGCCTCGTAGCCCATCTGCCACACGACGCTCCGGCAGATGACCTCCTTCACCACCGCGCCGAGCCGGCCGCCGAGGTAGGAGGCCTTCGCGGTGTCGTCCTTCGTCGAAAACTGGAAGATGCCGTGGCGACGGCCCAGGCTGATGCACTGCCCGGCGAACCCGACGTCGATCGGGGCGGGCTCGGTGCCCGCGATCCGGGCCAGGACCGTCTGGGCGGCCTGCGGGCCCACCTGCACCGCGGCCTGGCAGCTCATCCGGACCGGCAGGCCCGAGGGCGCCGCCGAATCCCCGGCCGCGACGATGCGCTCGTCGTCCACACTGGTCAGGGTCTCGTCGGTGAGCAGGCGGCCCAGCGCGTCGGTGGTCAGGCCGCTGCGGGCGGCGAGGCCGGGCACACCGAACCCGGCGGTCCACAGGGTCACGCCGGAGGTGAGGGTGCGGCCGTCGCTGAGCTGGACGGCGTCGCGGGTCACCGCGGTCACCGCGGGTCCTTCGAGGACGGTCACCCCCAGCTTCGCGAGCCGCCGGGCGACCGACCGCCGTCCACGCGGGTGCAGGTACGGGCCGAGCTCGCCGCCGCAGACCAGCGTCACGGCGCGGCCCCGCCCGGCCAGTTCGGCGGCGGTCTCGATGCCGGTCGGGCCGGCGCCGACGATCGTCACCGCGGCGGCGGGTTCGACGACCGGCCGGGCGCGCTCGGCTTCTTCGAGCGTGGCGAGCGGGTGGGCGAACTCGGCCGCGCCCGGCACGCTCGGGTCCGCGCTGCCGCTGCCCACCGCGTAGACCAGGTAGTCGTAGCCGATCGTGCCGCCACCGGCGAGGGTCACGCTCCGCTGGGCGGTGTCGATCCGCGTCGCGGTGTCCACCACCAGCCGGATGCCCTCACGCAGGATCTTGCGGTAGCCGACGACCGCGGGGTGCGTGCCGCCGACGAGCTGGTGCAGGCGGACCCGGTCGACGAACTCCGGGCGCGGGTTGACCACGGTGACGGTCACGTCGGCGCGCTGGGTCAGCCGGTTCGCGGCCATGACTCCGGCATAACCGCCGCCGATCACGACCACTTCGGTGTTGCCGCTCATGGTGTCTCCTTTCCAGGGGGTCGACCATCAGACAAAGCGGCCCCGCGGAGCGTGACAGCGCGTGACCTGGATCACTCCGCTGGCGGACGAGAGATCGCCGTCGCCCGGATCCGCGTGAAGCTGGACCAGGTGGCCGGCGACCTCGGTACCACGTGACGCTCCACTCGTTTCGCCTGGTCGGCTCTCGCCCGCCGCGACACATTCGGATGAACTGGACCGAGCACGAAACGACGGACGAGGAGGGGGCCCGTGGCGCTGCCAGAATGGCTGGTCAAGGAGATCGACGAAGTAGGAGACCACCCGGCGTTCGCGGGCGTCGACGAGCTGCACCGCCGGTTGCGCGGGCTCGCCGCGGGCTACGGCGAGATCGCGACGCTCCAGCGCGTGGGCACGTCCCGGCACGGCGAGCCGCTGCTGTGCCTGACGATCGACGGCGAGCCGGGCGATCCCACCGCGCTGGTCTTCGGCCTGCCGCACCCCAACGAGCCCATCGGCGGGCTCACCGCGCTGCACCTGGCCGAGCGGCTGTGCGCCGATCCCGGGCTGCGGGCGCGGCTGCGGCACCGGTGGCGGATCATCGCGTGCATCGACCCGGACGGGCTGCGGCTCAACGAGGGCTGGCTGGCCGGCCCGTTCACCCGGGAGCACTACGCGCGGCACTTCTACCGCCCGGCCGGTTCCGACCAGGTCGAGTGGACGTTCCCGCTGGACTACAAGGACGCCTACTTCGACGCGGCGCTGCCGGAGACGCAGGCGCTGATGCGGCTGATCGACTCCGACCGCCCGGATCTGGTGTGCTCGCTGCACAACAGCGAGCTGGGCGGGGTCTACTACTACCTCAGCCGGCCCGAGCCCGCGCTGCACCGGGTGTTGCAGGCGCTGCCCGGGCACGCCGGGCTGCCGCTGGACCGCGGTGAGCCGGAGGCGCCCTACATCGTGCGGCTGGACGACGCGATCTTCCAGGGCACGTCGATCAGCCGGGCCTACGACTACCTGACCGGCCGGGGCGAGCCGTGGACCAACTCGGCCGGCGACAGCACGGCGTCCTACGCGGGCCGGTACGGGGCGCTCACGCTGGTGACCGAGCTGCCGTACTGGACGTCGGACACCGCGGACGACGAGAGCCCGGCCGGCATCGGGTACGCGTCGGCGCTGGCCGCGCACGCCCGGGCGGTGGCGGACCTGTCGTCGCTGATGACGGACACCATCGAGGCGGTGTCCGGGGCGCTGATGGTGCCGGACTCCCCCTTCTGGCGGGCGAGCCGCTCCTTCGCGACGATGATGGCGGCCGGGGCGCGCAGTGCCCGGTCCCGCAGCACAACCCCGGAGGCCGACCGCCCGGCGACGGTGGCCGAAGTGGCGTCCCTGGCGGAGGCGACGCACAGTTTCCGGTTGCGGTACGGGGGGATTCTGTTGCGGGCGCTGGACGGTGAGCTGGCGGTGGGGAACACGCGGCCGCCGGTGCGGGTCGCGCGGGACCGGGTGGCCGCCCGGCACGCGGAGTGGCTGGCCGAGGACGCCGCGCTGGGCGACTACCGGACGATCCCGATCCGCCACCTGGTGGCGACGCAGTACGGAGCGGTGCTCGCCGCTGCCTCGCAGGTGGCTGGGTGAGTAGCCGCTCCGGCCTGTGGCTGGTGAGTAGCCGCTACGCGGGTGTTTGCGCTGCGCGCGGCTGACAGCGCCGGCTTCGCTCCGCTACGCCCCGATTGAGGCCGCGCCCCGATTTTTCATTGTTTCAACGGCCGAGCAGGGGAGCGGGGGAGGGCTGGGCGGCAGGTGGGTCACCTGCCGTTGCCGGGCGTCACAAACCGCCACCCTGATGTGCTCCGAGAATCTCGGACGCGGCTCAAGCGGACTGTATCACGCAACCTGCTGATTGGTGAACCATTCGTCGAGCACTTCGATCGGTGGTCGATATCCCAGCGCTGAATGTAGTCGGCGTGTGTTGTAGAAGCCTT